>JALZWC010000636.1 GCA_023300255.1 Saprospiraceae bacterium
AAAGGTGGTGCTAACAACGGAAAAGGAAAGGAGAAATCTAAAAAGAGCCCAGAAGAAAGAGCCCAAAAAAGAGTAGCTAGTATGACGGAACAGTTGGATTTAACTGAAGATCAACAAGCTCAAATCCATGCTTTATTAGTAGAACAAGCAGCTCCTAATGGCCAAGCACCAGATTGGAAAAACTTATCAAAAGAAGATCGGGAAGCGCATAAAGATCAGCGAAAAGCAGATAGACAAGCTTATAAAGTTGCTTTAGCTGAAATCCTTACACCAGCGCAATTGGCTACTTATGAGGAGTCAAAAGAGCAAAAAGCTGGAGAAGGAAAAGGAAAGAAGGGCAAAAAAGGAAAGAAAGGTAAAAGATTTTAGGAATAAGGTCAACAACTAATAACCGATAGTATATTGACTGATTGCAAAGGTTTACTGCCAGAGTAGCCAGTTAAAAATAAGGATCATTGATTGATCCATAACAACAAAACAAAAGGCGTTTTAGTAGTTAATTCTACTAAAACGCCTCTTTGTTTAACTAGCTGTCAACATCATAAAATCTGACTCCTGACAGTTCCGTTAGCGCAAGCTAACTAGAACGATCTGACCTCTGACTTCTAATGAATTCACATAATCAATTCCTTCTCTGCTTCTAAGATCGTTAAGAAATCTCCGTTTTTCAAAATCTCCATAGCCGCTGCCGTTTTAGGCATTTCATACTTATAGAAGAATTTCATCGTGTGAATTTTACTCTCATAAAATTCTGATGGTTGTACTGTATTTCCTGTTACTAAAGCTTCCTTAGCAACTGCCGCCATCTTAAGCCATTGCCATCCTATAACAATTGTGCTGAAAAATTCCATGAAAATATTAGCATCCGCTAAGTATTTTTCATGCTCTCCTTTCATCGCATATTGTAATAAATGTTGCAATATCTCTTGCGCTTGCTCTAGCTTACCTCCTAGTGTCTTGATGTATGGTTTGAATTCATCGTACGTACTAGCTGCTGTCATGGTCTCTTGAATCTGCCCCATTAATAGCATCATTGCTCGACCATTTTGCATCGTCACCTTTCTACCTAAAAGATCTAAAGATTGGATACCTGTCGTTCCTTCATACAATGCAGAAATTCTAATATCTCTGTAATATTGTTGTAATGGAAAATCTGTACAAAATCCATAGCCACCCAATATTTGCAATCCATTATCAACAGAAGTTCTACCCATTTCAGAAGGATAAGTCTTAACGATTGGCGTTAATAACTCTAGCAATAAATGAGCTTCTTCTTTCTCTTTTGCATCTGTCGACTGGTGGCTAATATCATGTAAGCGACCTGCTTCCATTACCAAACTCAAACAACCTTCAGATACTGCTTTTTGCAAAAACAACATTCTACGAACATCTGGATGATTGATAATAAATGTCTGTCCTTCTGACACATCTTTTCGTCCACTATTATTTAATCGTCTACCCTGTGGTCGTTCTTGTGCATATTGTAAAGAAGCAAAATAAGCTGCTGATGCGATAGCCGCACCATTTAAACCTACGTCAATTCTAGCACCATTCATCATTTGAAACATATGCTTCAAACCTCTGTTTTCCTCGCCGACTAACCAACCATGAGAATCTTTATTTTCACCAAAAGCTAAATGCACCGTCGCATTTCCTTTTTGACCCAACTTCTGAAAATCGCCAACTGCCTTTACATCATTGCTTACCAATGAACCATCTTCTTGAGTACGCATCTTTGGCACAACGAATAAAGAAATCCCTTTTGTACCAGCAGGTGCCCCTTCGATTCGAGCTAAAGTCAAGTGAATAATATTCTCTGTACATGGGTGATCGCCACTAGAGATAAATATTTTTTGTCCTTCAATTTTATAAGTACCATCTGGTTGAGGATAAGCCGTTGTCGTAATATCTGATAACGAACTACCCGCTTGTGGTTCTGTCAAACACATCGTACCTCCCCATTCGCCATTCAACATTTTTGGCACATACTTTTCGATCAATTCTTTTGTACCAAAAGAAGTAATTAAATGAGCTGCACCAGCTGTCAAACCTGTATACATCACCGCTGCATTATTCGCAGCAGTCAAGATATAGCCCGCAGCAATGTTCGCCATAAATGGCAATTGCATGCCTCCATGATCATAATCAAAAGTAGCACCTGTCAACCCCATTTCTCCTGATTTCTTAAAAATGGTCTTTACCTGTGGATGTACTTGAATCTCTCCATCTACATACGCTGCAGGTTTAGCATCCATCTCCTCGAAGTAAGGAAAGTATTCCTTGTCTGCTAAATCTTTTACAGAGTCAATCAATAAGTTGACGCTTTCCTTATCAAAGTCTGCATATCTTGAAAATTTCAACACATCTTCAAATCCGTGTACGTCATGTAATAGAAACTTTGCGTTTTCTACGCTACAATATTTATCCGCCATAATATTTATTTTTATTTAAAATTTTATTTTAATAATGCTTCTTTTAATGAGTCAACTCTCCTTGCATTTTTAGAAAAACACCCACCCCTTGCTCCGTGGCATAAGGATAGATCAAATTCGCAATCATTAATAAACCCTTTTCTAACTTGTCTTCTGCTTCTCCTCTAATTGCTTGCTGAGTTAACCAGAAATGAAGGGTCATCCAAATACTATGCGCTAAGGAATCATACAATCCAGGAAAGGCTTCTCCTTTTATTTCTCCTTTTCCGATCGCCCGATATAATAGATTTTTTATAATTGCTTTTTCTTGCTCTACCTGCTGATGGTGGGATTTAGCTAATTCCGGATAGGCCCGTATAATTTCTAAAGTATCTTGATAAAAGAATCTAAACTTGGTTATATATTCCAAATATCCTCTCACTACATGCAATGCTCCTCGACCTGGCATCATCAATTGATTACCAATAGACATCTCCTCTAAGGTTTTTATCATATACCGATAGACAGAATGCATCAAATCTTGCTTCGTCTTATAATGGTAGGTCAAATTACCTGTACTGATCGCTAATGCATCCGCTATATCTCGAATACGCACATTCACTACCCCTTGCTCATTGAAGAGTTCGATAGATTTCTGTATGATATTTTGTCTCGTTTTATTCATTAGCGAATTTTCGCTAACAAATATAGGGGATTTTTTTGAAATTAGTATGAGTGTACTAAAAAATAATTCATTTATAGTACTAGATAGTAGTTAAAAAACTTATACTTGGGTGGATTATGCTAAAAATAGTTAGGATAGAGAGAATAAGAAGGAGTTATTTAGGCGGCTGCTTTGACATAATTCACCGCGGAACTACTTCGTAGTCACACGGATACCACAGATTTTTGTAGGTCGTGAGCGATGTTGACTATGTATTTGGCTTTTTAGGTATAATTCAACCTGTCTTGGCCATGCAAGCATGGAATGGCTTTGAAATCACATGGATACCATTGATTTTTGTAGGTCGTGAGTGATGTTGACTATTACTTGCGTTTTTTTCTGCGCTGGCGATAAGGCTTTGCCCGTAGGCATCAAGCTAAAGAATTCGTTCAGATGGCAGACACTTTCAAAAATGGCTGTAACACAACTCTCTGAGTTGTGCACTAGCCATACGTGGCACAACTCAGAGAGTTGTGTTACAATCGCTCGACCAGTGAGAATTGAACGGATACAAGATGCCAGCCATTTTCAAAATGTCTGCCATCTATAAATTCCCATAATCAAGGTGCTTTCCCTATAGCATATCAGGCTTTGTTTTTATAAACATAAAACAAACTCAACCACAAGGTTTCTGCTAGAAAAAATCTACACCCCATCAACCCCATTATCTAAAAGAGCAGGATCATATTTCGTAAAACCGCTATTTAAAAAATCTTCAAAAGCATCTTGAATTCTTAAGTAGGCAAGCATATCATGTTTCAGAATAGTATCATCATCTTTTAAACCCAATTCCTTAGCTTTTTTCAATGCTTCATAGCCTTCTTGTGTTTGCTCCAAAACCGAATAGGCACAAGCTAAATGAAAGTAGACTTCCGAATCTTGCGGATCTATTTCCACAGCCTTTATTAAAGCAGTTACTGCTTCCTCTAGTTCATACTCTTTTAGTTTAGCTAAGCCCTCATGCTTGGATGGATTGTTTTTTGGTCGACGTTTTCTAGTCGTCCCGCCTCCTCTAGTAGGCACTGCAATATTTCTTTGTATCAGTTCCCCATTCCTCCTAAGGTCCAAATAAACTTGATGGGAAGGATCTGCTTTGGAAGTGAGTATATATCGAATGGTATGTCCATCTTCAATAACCGTAAAATAGTGCTGTGCACCCCATACAGAAGCTTTTTTGGAAACGACCTGCCCATTGACCACAACTGTTTCTTCGCCTAGCCAGTTGTTATGAAATTCTATAAAAGTTTTGCCTATAATTATTTTTTGGTAATGCATGTTTGTACGAAGATTAAAAGTAAATAAATGCGGACTTTGATTTTTTTGATTTATCTGATTGGGCGGATCTAGTTGTTGACACGGACTTTGATTTGCTTGATTTTTCTGATTGCGCTGATTTAGATGTTGATACTTACGTCCAGTTGTGACTAAATCTAAATAATCATACTAATCAAGAAATCACAGTCTGCATTTTTCTGATTGCGCTGATTTAGATGTTGATACTTACGCCCAGTTGTGACTAAATCTAAATAATCAAGCTAATCAAAAAATCACAGTCTGCATTTTCTAATTTGGTTGTTGTCCACATCTGATCTGTCAACATCTAAATCCGCCCAATCAGACAAATCAAAAAAATCAAGGTCAAACTACGTAATAAGAGAACGAACCTTAAACTCCGCCCGATCCCAAGCCCCTGTCGCCATAACCTCTCGAATAGCCATCACCACATCATATATATCCACATAGCGCAAATACATAGGCGTGATACCAAAGCGCAAAATATCAGGCGTCCGAAAATCAGAAATAATCTGTTTCCGTTTAATAGCTTGATAGATTGCATGACCTTCTGGATGACTAAACGCTACATGTCCTGCACGTTGAGTAGCATCAGTTGGACTCGCTAATTGAAAACCATATGTTCCACAAGCTTGATCCATTAAATGTATAAATAATTCACTTAATTGAATACATTTTTGGCGTAAAGCTGCAATACTTGTCTTTTGAAAGAGATCTACCCCACTCTCTAATGCTGTCATTCCTAGCATCACAGGTGTACCAGCTCGAAAGCGTTCAACAGAAGCTTTTGGCTCATAATCTTCTGCGAAAGCAAAGGGATCTGCATGCCCCATCCAACCCGATAACATATTCTGAGCAGTTGCTTGATGTTTTTTAGGTACATAAATAAATCCCGGTGCTCCTGGGCCACCATTCAAAAATTTATAGCCACA
>JALZWC010000637.1 GCA_023300255.1 Saprospiraceae bacterium
GATTGATCCAGTAGATCCGATTGATCCAGTAGATCCGATTGATCCAGTAGATCCGATTGATCCAGTAGATCCGATTGATCCAGTAGATCCAGTTGGTTCAGAAATAACTGTTTGTGATGCTAGTATTTTACAGAGTGGTTCTTCATTACTTTTTACAGATGTAAATAAGAATTCTTCTATAATCATATTAGATTTATCTTCATGGACGACCTATTTCTCTTGTGCTCCATGGACAGGAGCGTGTGAAGGTACATTCACTGTAGATGGTTTAAAAGCTGGAGGAGACTATATGATTAAAGTAGCAAATTATGCTACAGGTTGTACAGAAGATATTGAAATGAGTATGGCATCAAGTCTTAATAGTGTAGCACAAGGTAGAAGTATTAATACGACTACTTTGAATAACTTAACTAAAGATAACGGTACATTGCAGCATGCAACTACAAGTAAGCAGACAGTAAAAGAGATTACGTCTGTTGCAGCGAATCGAATACAAGAAAAAGCAGATTTAAGTGTCTATCCAAATCCAGCATTTGATGTAATCAATGTAACGATGGGTAGTTATGAAGGACAAGTTGGTCAAATCAATTTATTCAATGGTGTGGGACAAATTGTTTCTCAATTATCTATTGATCAAATTGATTCTGCTCCAGTACAAGTTAATTTAGATCAAGCTAATGCCGGATTATATTATTTACAAATAATAGTAGACGGACAATTAGTAGAAATGCAAAAAGTTATTGTTGAAAAGCGATAAGTGAAGTATAAAGTATAAAGTAGTAAGTATGAAGTCGTAAGACGTTGACAACCAATGTTTAAAAAGTCATAATGGGCTACTTTATTTTGACACTTTTACTAAGGAGAAAAGTATTTTACTCCTCTGAGGTTTAAATTAACCTTAAAATTTAAGAGGCACTTCCTGTAGGAGGTGCCTCTTTTTATTGAATAGTTCTTGAAGTAGTTTACGGCATTAATTTTCCATAGTAGCTTTAGCGCGGGCTAAAAATCGAGTTGCTGTATTCGGTTCTAAATTTTGTATTTCATATTTATTACCATCAGGCATTTTAATCAATGCTTCTTTTCCTTTCAAGCCTCGTAGTATATCATTAAATCTACTATTATCTGAAACAGCGCCCATGATTCCACCCTTATAACTGAAGAAGTAAAAATATCCGCTTGGGGATTTAAAATAGATATAAATTCGATCGTCTCCATTGTTAGGCATTTTGAACTCTACATAACATTCGATCATTTTGTTGAGCATTGTTTTACCTATTCCTCCTAAACCAGCTAATGCTTTACTACTTACGAATGATTGATAATCGGGGTCCCATTTCATAGGCAGATCAGTGAACAGGAAAGTATGATGATTATACTTTGAAGGCATTGCCAAAGTTTGCGTTTTCATGTTAGTTAGAGTTTGCTTTAAACTAGTAGTATCTCTGATGAATTCTGCCAGAGCAGCATTATAAAAAGGTTCCTTTAATGCATAGATAATATCTTTTGCATCGAAACTACTAGATTGAATATCATTGACTAAAAATCGGATACAATTTTCAGGAATGATCATATCAATTCCCGCAATCATATTAGCTGTGACTACTGGATCTATAGCAGCGGTATCATTAGGATTCGTAAATTCTGTTTCAATAGTACCTGCTGCTTTAACCTTTACATAGTCTAGTTCAGAGCAAATATTTAGCAAACCTTCTCCTTTTACTTTGCCTGTTTTATTACTGAAAACTAACTTATTGCCTTTATATTGGTTTTGAATAATTTTTGTAGAATCTCCAAAAATAAATTCATCTTTTTCTTCATCAAATTTAAATACGCCTGTAACAGGTAGTACTTTTCGATCCTTTCGAGAATAGACAGGCATTAATATTCTAGGATAAATTCTTATATTCTGTCTGCTCAGATAGAATCCTGTATAGAGCTTATCTCCAGCATAGTTTCTTGGCGTATTAAATCCAATAGTTAAATCTTTTTTATCTCCTTCGCTATTAATTGTGAACCATTCTGGCTCGCCCATTTTTGGCGCCTCTAATTTAGCATAACCATCGAACTTTAAATTGACATTAGATGATTTTAAGGAAATATCTCCTCTGAATTGTGTTTTATGATCTATATAAAAATTTTCTTCTGGAGCAATAACCCCTTTGGCTCTAGTTTCTGTAGCTTTTGCACTTCGTTTGCCTTTCCCTATTCTTTCGCCAACAATATCTGATAAAAATATTTCTTGTTGGTGAGGGCCGATATTATATTCATAATAGCCTTCTGCCTTATAATCTTTTCGACCACCAACCCTAACTTTTGCTCGATTGATAATATGATTTTGATTGGCGGTATCTGCTATGATTTTGGCATTTTCAAATTCATCAATTATTCCACCTGATTGCACAAAGACCCGACCATTACTAGGATAGATAAAAGCATCACAAGACTTAATATAGGGGACACCTCCAATATTCAATTTACTCTCTTTTAGGTCATAAAAAGCAGTATTTCCAGAGAAAATTAAAGAATCTTGATTGGGATGGATAGAAATAAAGTCTGCCAAGTCCGCACCTGATGCAAAAGTGATATGTTCTTTTTCCATATCCCAAGTAAAATCATTCATCGTGGTGACATATTGATTGTAGGGCAAGGTAGTGTAACTCGTATCTTTATTGGATTTGAATTGACCGATCTGTTTGTCAAAATCAATGGAACCATTTAAATCACCTGTGGATATAGCAAAATCTTCTGCATCAATAGCCCAAATACTTAATTTCATCGTATCTGATTGAGCGGAGTTGGTACCGAAGTTAAAATACTTAGAATTGACGATCGCTCGATCCCAAGTTAAATCACCATTTCCTCTTAATCCTTCAGGAGTAAGGACTAAGGTACCTGAAAAATTAAAATCTCCTTCTTGATAAATCTTAAAAGGGTCGCCTTTGGTTCGAATCTCTAAACTATCTGAATACGGATTAAGTGTAAACTTAATATCTCCACCAGTTACTGTTGGAATATTAGCACCTTTATTTTGAAGTAAACTAAATTGATCTGCACTACCAGTCATTAATTTAGGCATAAAAACTAAGTCTTCAGAAGAAATTTCTGCACTTAAGTAATTGAGTTTCCCCATACCCGTAAACCCTTTATTATTTAAACTAATTTCTCCCGTATATCTTCCTTTGTTTCCATAAATTGGATATCCTCCTGATGGCGTTTGGGTAACGAAACCAAGAGATTCATCTGGTTGTAAAGATGGTTTCTGCTGTTGAG
>JALZWC010000638.1 GCA_023300255.1 Saprospiraceae bacterium
CTAAAAAACTAAGCATAGCTGGGCTACGGTTCTTTTTTTAGGGTTTCTTAGAAGGAAAAAGGACAGTATAAAATGTTTAATTTATTATTTTAAACTGCCTTAGGCTTAAATATTTAAAAAAAACCAACCCTCTGAAGAAAGACACAAAGATACACAAGTAGGGAAGAATAAGTTTTTTATCTTCGTTACCAATACTAACATAATTACACCTTCTATTGAGAACTTATCTTAAGTTTGCAACTAAAACAATCGCTAGGGGTTTTAGGTGGAGACTTCCTATAATAAAATCATAATTACTTCTATATCAGTATGCATAAAAAAATTCTAGTAACAGGTGGAACAGGCTTTCTAGGGTCGTACCTATTACGTTATCTGATACAAAAAGGATATCAAAATATCGTTGCACTAAAAAGGAGTACTAGCTCTATGGTTCTAGTAGAAGCAGTGAAAGATAAGATTACATGGGTAGAAGGAGATGTATTGGATATTGGTTTTTTAGAAGAAATAATGGAAGGGGTACAGCAGGTCTATCATTGTGCTGCCCTAGTCTCCTTTGATCCTAAAGCAGCAGCAACAATGATGCAAGTAAATATAGATGGAACAGCGAATATTGTAAATATGGCCTTACTCTATAAGGTAGATAAATTGGTACATATTAGCTCCATCGCTGCATTAGGAGCAAGTAAGCCAGGCGAGACGCAAGATGAGAAAACGAGCTGGAAAGAAGATAAGCATACCTCCAATTATGCAAAAAGTAAATACTATTCAGAAATGGAAGTATGGAGAGGTATAGCAGAAGGTTTGAATGCTGCCATAATTAATCCATCGCTTATTTTAGGGAGTGGTTTTTGGGATAGAGGAACGGGGACGCTTTTTAATTTATACGCCACAGGGTTTCCTTTTTATTCGGAAGGAATTGGAGGAATGGTGGACGTAAGAGATGTAGCTAGAATAGCTATACAGTTAATGGACACTGAAATAAAAGAGGAACGCTTTATTGTAAGTGGTGAAAATATGGCGTATCAAAAGTTATTTACACAGATAGCTAGCATAGCGGAAGTTAAAAAACCGTTTATTAAAATTAATCGCTTAATGAAAGA
This sequence comes from Saprospiraceae bacterium, assembly GCA_023300255.1. Lineage (GTDB taxonomy): Bacteria > Bacteroidota > Bacteroidia > Chitinophagales > Saprospiraceae > JAFMDF01. Next base: position 1,101 of record JALZWC010000638.1, read on the forward strand.
AGTGGGTTGGCGATTGGAGTGGTTGAAAACTGCTTTCACTGGGGCGACCCCCACGATTACCAAAGAATCCCTAAAAAGTGCGGATAATCAAACTTATTACAATAATCAAAAATCAATTGATACTTTTGATTTTGAGTATACACCTATTGGGGATACACTAAGAGAAACTGTTGTACAGTTTAAGCTTGCTAAAGAACAGGATTTAAAACCAATGGTGTTACCTTTGAATGGGATTGTTTAAAAGAAAGAAATTAGCTTTGTTTAGCTGTTATAAATAGAACATGGTCAACATTTAATTTAAATATATACCGTTAACTAATAAAGTGCTAGTAATCCGTTGTTAATCATAATCCGTTGTTAAAAATAATTAACAACGGATTATGATTAACAACGGATTATTACTAGTTAAATAAAATGAGTGTAAAACAAAGTTGGGGCCATTCCCAGCCCAATTGGTCCGATCACTTCCAGTGGTCGGATCAAGCTGGACATCTCATCCGACCACTGGAACAGGCTGACCGCTGGTAGCTATGAATCATACGTAGCCGCCAAATTTATTTGGCAGGCTCTACATAATATATTGATTATTAGCGTTTTAAACCTACCAAATAAATTTGGTGGTTACGAAAAACGCATTAGCGGTCAGCCTGTGGAAGTGATCGGATGAGTTAATTGGCTGCCCCAGAATTGTTTTACACTCAAATAAAATGAATTATACCACTTTTTATCTGACGATCTATAGTACTAATTTTCTCTATGTTCCAGTGTCTCTGTGTTTTTATATAGTCTCTGCATCTCTAAATATAAAATAAACTAAATGGGATTATTTAAAAAAGGAAGTAAATTATATAGCATACTCAATTTAAAATGTCCACGATGCCATGAAGGAGATTTGTTTCATACAGGTAATTGGTCTTTTCAAGATATTGCAGGAATGCCTGATCGATGTCCTAACTGTAATCTGAACTATATGCCAGAGCCAGGATTTTACTATGGGGCTATGTTTGTGTCCTATGTATTTTGGGGCTTTTTCTGTGTGATTTTTGGAGGTACATTTATTGTAGGTCTAGAATGGACGGTTAATCAAGCGATGATCTTATTGATTGTTATTTCTGCTATTTGCTTCGTTTGGCTTTTTCGAACATCAAGAGCAGTTTGGTTCAATGCAATGGAGCATTATGATAAGAAATATGAATAGATTGCCTTATACTACCTTGACTATCAATGGTCAAACTTATGATAAACTGGCTTTAGTCGAACTCATAGAGACTAAGACAAACCTTCCTACTTGGCAACAAAGTTGCTATCAATTTATTAAAGACTGGTTGTCGGAGGAAGCGTATGTAGAGGTACAAACCTCTGGCTCTACAGGAACGCCTAAACGTATTCATTTAGAGAAAGCACGAATGGTTAGTAGTGCAAAGATGACAGGTCATTATTTTAATTTTTCAAAAGGACAAAAAGCTTTGTTGTGTCTACCATGTGATTACATTGCTGGTAAAATGATGGTTGTAAGAGCATTTGTGTGGGGCTTGGACTTACACTTAGTTGCACCAGCTGGTAATCCTATGAGCAACAATAAGGAGCAGTTTGCATTTGCGGCGATGGTGCCAATGCAGGTGACAAAAGTGCTAGAAGAATCCCCAGAACAATTAGAACAGATAACACAATTGATTATTGGTGGGGGGAAAGTAGGACAGGCCTTATATAAGGAATTACAAAAATTGCCAACCCAATGTTATGCTACCTATGGTATGACAGAAACGATTACGCATATTGCCATTCAAAAGTTGAATGGAGTAGGGCAATCTGATTATTTCGAGGCATTACCAGCTATTCAACTTTCTTTAGATAATCGAGGTTGTTTGGTGATTGATGCACCAAACGTAGCGATAGAACAAGTAATAACCAATGATATCGTCCAATTAGAAGCGGATAAATTTAAATGGTTAGGTCGATTTGATAATGTTATTAACTCTGGTGGTGTTAAAGTTTTCCCGGAACAAATAGAGAAAAAGCTAGAAAAAATTGTTAAAGTTCGTTTCTTTATAAGCTATCTGCCAGATGAAAAATTAGGTCAAAAAGTTATTTTGATTTTAGAAGATAGCCAATGGAATGACTTGCAAATAACTGATTATCAATTAGAAACGAAAAAAGTATTAACAAAATACGAACAGGCAAAAGCGCTCTATTTTATAGATAATTTTGCAGAAACACCAACAGGAAAAATCCAAAGAAATAGAACAAAAGCCCTGCTTAAATTGTCTTAAAAATAGTTGTTATAAAACTTTCAGAAAAAATTGAAAGTTTGTATATTTGTAGGGAATGAAAGAGTAAATAGTACTAAGTTATTGTTTTTTCATTCCTACAGAAGTTAACGAAGAAGTTGTTTAAGCATATATGACTATATTCCTAAATATTTTCTAAATAATATAACATTGAGCTACCAAATGTCTTTAAGAACCCAAGATACTTTCGCCCTATATCGCTTACCAAAAGCGAAGGACCATTTCTTGGTTAAACAAAAAGATGGTGCTTATGAGTCATTGACTCCACATTCTTTCCAACAGAAAGGCTTTGCCTTTCATCCTTTCCAAGAGTCTGACGAACATCCTGCTGTATTTATTAGAGGGGATTATCAAATTCGTAATGCAACTATAAATTTTCAGTCTACTCATGAGAAAGAAGTAGTAGCGACTACAGAGGACCTATATTTAGAAGAAATTGGTGATTTTATTGAGGCAACAAAAGAGGACTTCCAAAAGCTTATTCTATCAAGAATAAAAGTGATTGATATACCGGCAGGTAATTTATATCATTTATTTGAAGCTTTAAAAGCCACTCATCCTACTGCTTTTGTTTATTTGATAAACATCACAGGTATTGGATGTTGGATTGGTGCTACTCCTGAGCAGTTATTCTGTCAAAATGGAAAGGGCGAAACGATGGCATTAGCAGGTACGCAAAGAGATTTGGGGATTCCTTTAAGTAAAGTAGCTTGGGGGGAGAAAGAGATAGAAGAACAGGCAATTGTAGAAAGGTATTTTCAGAATATATTAGCCAATAGAAATATAGATTATATAAAATCTCCTTGCCACACGGTAAGAGCAGGGAATGTATTACATCTCTGTACTAATTTTCAATTTAACCCGCAGGGGCAAGTCTACGACCTAGTAGCCGATCTACATCCAAGTCCAGCTATATGCGGTATGCCTAAGCAGCAAGCGAAGCAATTTATACTCTCCCACGAATTACACGATAGAGCATACTACTGTGGATTTTTAGGACCTGTCAATATAAAAGAAACGACGAATCTATTTGTTAATCTACGATGTATGCAGGTACTTAAAAATAAATTTGCCTTGTATGTAGGTGGTGGTATCCTTCCCGATTCAGATCCTCATAAAGAATGGCTAGAAACAGAAATGAAAGCCAGAACCCTCTCTAATGTAATCGAAAAAGTTTACCTTTCGGAACAGTACGCTGTTTAAGAAGTCAGAGGTCAGACCGCTACGCTGTCAGAAGTCAGACGCATACTGTTGACCACGTTATGCTGAATCTCGTGGTCAACAGTATGCGTCTGACATCTGACAGTTCCGTTAGCGTAAGCTAACTGGAACGATCTGACCTCTGACTTCTCTCTAATCAATCTCCACCCATGTTATCAGACAAGCCTATCGTTAGGAATCTTGTAGAAATAAGTGCCGCTAAAGGAATAGAACACGTGATCCTATCCCCAGGATCCAGAGACGCACCCCTCATTATCTCTTTTCAGGAATCTGGTCGTTTTAAATGTCTGAGCATACCAGATGAAAGAGTCGCAGGCTACTTCGCCTTAGGCATAGCCCAAGAGACCCGCAAACCAGTCATCATTACCTGCACATCAGGCACCGCTTCGTTAAACTTCGCCCCAGCTATAGCAGAAGCTTTTTATCAAAAAATACCCTTACTCATCGTTACCGCAGATCGTCCTGAAGAATGGATTCATCAAGGTGAAGGACAATCTATTAATCAACGGAATGTATTTGCGAACTATGTAAAGAAAAGCTATCATTTACCAGAAGATGGCAAGGATCAAGATAATCTTTGGAGTGCCAATCGTATTATCTCTGAGGCAATTGATCAGACTTTTATAAATGGCGGGGGACCTGTACATATCAATATTCCATTTCGAGAACCTTTATATGAACAGGCGGACTATACCGCAAAAGAGCTACCTAAAATAGCTAGTACCAGTCGACTTGAAAAAAGACTATCTAATGATACCTTAGTCGAATTACAGCAAGATTGGTCTAGTGCTAATAAGAAAATGATTCTTTGTGGCTTGTTACCAAAACAAGAATCTTTAAGGCAGTCATTGAAGGCAATAGCAAAAGACCCTACGGTCATTATACTGGCAGAGACCACTTCGAATCTAATAGGATCAAATTTCATTGCGCAAATCGATCCTATTCTTACCAGCGTTAAGGACCAAGAAATAGAAGATTTTCAACCAGATCTATTAATTACTATTGGCGGGAATTTTATTTCCAAAAAAATTAAACAGTTTTTAAGAAAAAACAAACCAACTCATCATTGGCATATTGAGGAAACGGATTATCATATAGATACTTTTCAATCTTTAACGAGAAGTATTCCGATAGACGCAGCTACTTTTTTTAGACAATTTAGTCCTAATATTAATGATAGAGTATCAGCTAATGAAACGGTAGCCAAAGTGTCGGACACCTCCGAAGGTGTCCGACACTTTTCAGAGTCAACTACTACTTTTTTAAATGATAATCTAGAGGCTACTAGTAGTCTTAATTACAAAAAAATATGGTTTAGTAGAAAGCAACTTATAAGTACTTATCAACAACAATTTTTAAAGAAGACCCCATGGTCTGATTTAAAAGCGATGGAACGGATCATGTCCACTATTCCACCTGATAGTAATGTACAGTTAGGAAATAGCACCCCTGTTCGCTATGCACAGCTATTTGATTCAGATGCCAGTTGGCAAATCAATTCGAATAGAGGAGTAGCAGGTATAGATGGTAGTACCTCAACGGCAGCAGGAGCAGCATTGGTCAATGAGCGACTCACGACGATTATTACAGGAGATATTGCTTTTTTCTACGATTCTAATGCGTTTTGGCACCATCATTTAGTGCCTAACTTAAGAGTTATTCTAATAAATAATGGTGGAGGAAATATATTCCGATACATCCCAGGGCCGTCCACAACTAATCAATTAGACACTTATTTTGAGGCACAACATCAATTAAATGCGGAACATATTGCAAAAACATTTAATTTAATTTATTATTTTGTGGCGGAGGAAAAAGGATTAGCTAGTGTGTTACCCAAATTCTTCCAAAAACAAGCGAT
>JALZWC010000639.1 GCA_023300255.1 Saprospiraceae bacterium
CTGCCCTTTTTCCTTCTAAGAAATCCTAAAAAAGGAACCGTAGCCCAGCTATGCTTAATTTTTTAGCATTCCTTAGAAGAAAAAATGTCTAGCTTAAAAGACCAATTTATTCTTACACTTTGCCTTATAGAATTACTCAAATCACATAATTTGACAAGAATTAATTGGAAAGAAAATAAAGAAATAGACTTAATTCTGAATGAAAAATTTTGAATTTTGAATGCTTGTAAAACGTTGACAATCAGTAGTCAAATTTTGCTGTACGATTTTTTTTTGAATAAACACTAATAGAGAAATAAAGAAATAGAGAATTTAGAAAGTTATGAGATTGTATACAAATCGTGTACAATCACCTAGTTTTTTCAACTTATTTTTAATTATTAATAGTTTGAAGTAAAGTCGAGTTCTCTGCTGTTCTAGCAACTGAGTTTTCAGTCGGAATGGTTTGCAAATCTTTTGCAATAGTAAAGAAAAAGGTACTTCCTTTTCCCCGTTCAGACTCCAACCAAATGTTACCATTATGTAGTTTAACAATATGCATACAGGTTGCCAAACCTATACCTGATCCACTATACACAGAACTATGGTGTAATTTTTTAAAAGGTTCAAAAATTTTGTGCTGAAATTCTTTATCAATTCCGATGCCATTGTCTTTAATAAAAAATTCCCAATGCTTGTTTTTTTCTATTGCTCCTATTTGAATAACTAATGGTTCTTCTTTTTTTCTAAATTTAATCGCATTAGAAATTAGGTTCTGAAGAAGTTGGTTTATTTTTACAGGGATCACAAATAAAGCAGGTAAATTATTTTTCTTAATAGTAACCCCATTACTATCTATCAGTCCTTTTAAATCTGCTTGTACACTATCGAGTACTTCTTCGATTTTCATTCTACTATACGCTATCTCTCCTTCTTTTTTAAGTGTTGCAAAATCTAAAAGATCTGTAATTAAAGATTTCATTTTATTACTTCCAGCTACTATAAATTGTAACATCTGGGTAGTATCTTTATCTTCGATCTTTTTCTTTTTTAAATGACCTTGCAGAAGATTAGCAAAATTATTGATTGTTACTAATGGTTGTTTCAAATCATGAGAAGTAACATGTGCGAATTTTTCTAATTCTGAATTACTTCTTTTCAAGTCTTCTTCTGTTTTCTTGAGCAAAGCGGATTGTCGATTCAATTGGGATACATGCTCTTTAAGAGCTATCTCTTTTGCTTTTAATTTTGTGATTAAACTTCTGTTCTGGAAATAAAATATCCCGATAATACTAGATGTAAAAGTGGCAAGCACCATTCCACCCACAACATAATACGTCTTATTGAATACTAAAGTTTGAGCTCTATAATAGTCATCTAATTCTGGTGTCTCTATAATCGTCCACATGTACCATATATAAGCTAGATAAAAAACAAACCAACCAAGACCAGATTTGTGATCAATTAAGGCAATCGCCATAAGCGGTATAAATGCCACACTAAATGTATCCATAGAATAAACCCCACCAGAATAGAATGACATATTTACCAATATGGCAACCCATATACTTAAATATAAATTCCCCACTAAAAACTTAGATTTTGTATAATTCAATAAAGCCAGCAAAAAAAGATTTAGGCCTCCTATCAGTAGGTAAGGTATATCATCTATAGTTGGATAAAACCAATTAATGCAAAATAATATAATACAACTAAATATTGTAAATAGTAGGAAGCCATATAATATATTTAGGTCAGTGGCCTCTCTCTCTGGTGTAGATAATTTAAAAGCTTTTAGAATTTTCAATTAGATTAGATTAAAGTCTTAATAAAAAATGCATATCACATAGGAAATATGTAATTATCATGATAGTTTTCTGCATTTTTTTCATTTGACAACTTAAATTTTACCTCAAAAAAATCGTACAATTCGTTAGCCGATTTTTTTGATAGGTCTTCAAAATTTAAATTATTTTTTTGGGGTCTTACAAATTACAGAAAACACCTAAGATTTTATTCTCTATAATCAAGGGCACAAAATATTTAAACATAAAAACAACTTGTTTATGTCCTAGCACCTACTATTTTTGTACAAAAATAATTCCAGCTTTTGAAAACCCTAAAATAATCCTTTGAAAACCTTATAATAGCTTTTAAAAACCTTAAATATGTTTTTTAAAACCTTGAAACTACTCTTTAATAATCTACTCTATCATTCTTTAAATAGCCGCTGCTAAGCGACAACCCTGATCAATAGCTAATTTAGCATCAATTTCCATTGCTACATCTGCCCCACCAATAATATGCACATTCGAAATAGATTTTTTTAAGTCATCATAAACAGTTCTTTCAGAAACTTGACCTGCGCAAACAATAACAGTATCTACTCGTAATATCATCGGCTCCCCATCTTGTAAAACGTGCAATCCTTGATCATCAATTTTTTGATAGATAATTCCACCAATCATATGAACACCTTTTCTCTTTAAGCTAATGCGATGCGTCCACCCTGTAGTCTTCCCTAAGCTTCGACCATGCGGGGTATTCTTTCTTTGTAATAAATAAACCTCTCTATCTGCGGTTTCTATTTGTGGTGCTACACTTGCAATGCCTCCACGAGGATGGTTATCAAAATCAATCCCCCATTCTTTAGCAAACACATCAATGTCCAATGCTGCGGAAACACCTTTATGCATAATCAATTCCGAAACATCAAAACCAATACCTCCAGCTCCAATAACGGCTACTTTTTTACCGACAGGTTTCTTCCCATAAATAGCTTCGCCATAGGACATCACCATGGGATGCTCGATCCCTTCAATAGAAGGCGTTCGTCCGACAATGCCAGTTGCCATCACTACTTCGGCCCAATTACCTGCAGCTAATTCTGCTGCTGTTATTCGATGATTCAAATGTACTTTAACATTGTGCTTTTTTAGCATCACTTTATAATAGCGGATCGTTTCGTGGAACTCCTCTTTACCAGGAATTCGTTTAGCCATATTGAAATGTCCGCCAATTTCATTACTGCCCTCAAACAAGGACACTTGATGTCCTCGCTCTGCTGCCGTAATCGCAAAAGACAATCCTGCTGGTCCAGCACCAACCACCGCAATTTTTTTAGGCTTGGTAGTCGGCAAATAATTCAATTCTGTTTCATAACAAGCCCTTGGATTCACTAAACAAGAAACTCGCTTACCTAGAAAGGCGTGATCTAAGCAGGCTTGATTACAGGCAATACAAGTATTAATTTCATCTACTCTACCCTCTTTAGCTTTAAGTGCTAATTGTGCATCAGCCAACATTGGGCGACCCATCGAAACAATGTCTGCATGTCCTTTTGTTAGAACGTCCTCCGCCACCGCTGGCATATTGAT
>JALZWC010000640.1 GCA_023300255.1 Saprospiraceae bacterium
CCATCACCTATTTTACAACCTTATTCTTTTGTCTCGTTTGGCGCTTGATGTCATAGTGAAAAATAGACCGCAAGAAGATTACTTGTGTAACCTTCTCGCCCGTCTTATTACCATCACCTATTTTACAACCTTTTTTGTTTATGAGCTTATTTACTCTTTTTTTCTACGCAAAATAATAGGTCAGGTAAAGACAGTCGGAAGATTGCCGCAAGGCAACCAACCGACTTAGTCCTATTACCATCACCTATTTTACATTTTGTAAATCTTTATGAAGAAACCAGCATTCTGGTCCGTTTAGCTTGTAAGGAATGGGACTATTGCCCATTCCTAAATTCAAGGGATTACTATTTGTACATAGTTTGTTTTAGCTTATCCTTATCTTATTTTTCGTAGATTTATATGATCTCTATTTTGCGTGTAATAGCATCATTTTTTTCACTAATCTTTGTTCTGTTGTTGATAGCACATAATATAGCAGACCCCCATTTCTAATTAGATCACTAGAAATTTCCAATTCGTTATACCCTTTACTAGCATCGTAGTTAACTATTTTCAACAGGGTCCCGTCCGTATTATAAATCGCTAAGCTGGCAGGTGCTTCATTGGGTAAATAGAAACTGATCGTTGTCGTTGAAGAAAATGGATTAGGTTTATTTTGGAACAAAACCACTTCATCCATACTAGTTTTTTGCTCCAAAAAGCTTAATTGAATAGGATGTATTTGAGCAGAAGAACTATACACTTCTGCAGAAAAAAGTCCTGTATTCAATCCTACTACCTCACTCAATTTTCCTGATCGTTTAGCAAGGAAGTTGAATTGAAATAAAGTTTCTTCCTTAACAACTGTATGCTTCTTAATATCCTCCCAACTCATTAGCAGTAAGCCTTTCGATGCATTTCTAGTACCAATATTATGCGCTGCTAAATTACTTAGGCTTCCTTTTTTGTATCCATCATAGTCTAAAAAATCAGGATCAAAATTTAGCGCAAATTGAAATCCAGTTATAGCTTTTAGCTCTTTGATGGACAGTGCTAAGAATACTTGTTCCCCTGCTTCAAAAGAGTAATCTTTTGATTCTATTGCAATCACATCTGTGCTAGCTCTAGACGAATTTTCTTGTAAGCCAATAGATATTGCAGAGCCGTTTAAATCTCCAATCTTAATAGCTACAAATTCCATATTCACCATTTCTTCCGTATCTTTATTGACTAGGATAGATTCTGGAAAACCTTCACTAAGTGGATTGACTATAGGAAATTCATGATCTGCTGGCACGAATCTCCACGCAGTATTTCTAGGATAAGCATCATATATATTCAAAATCAATTTTCTCAATTCTACCATATCAAAAGAAGTAATTGTACCTGATCGATTAATATCAGCCGCAATCAATTGATAAGGAGAGTTGATCTGTTCTAGTTTTAGAATATGCTTTCTCATGATTAATAAATCATAAGTTGATACGCCATTTAAGGAATTAAAATCTTTTCTTGGTGTTACCGTATATTCATTAGTTTTAGGTAAATCTAAAAACTGAAAACCGCCATCTATTTTTGTCATATAAGGACTTCTATCTTCATAAGATAAATGAACCTCTACATCCATAACCGATGCACCATTAACCGTAGCAATTTTTCCAGAGATTCCAGTCATTGATTCCTCCTCGGTTAAACCATTTCTACACACATTGGTATTGTCTTGAATAATCACATTTGTAATACAAAAATCCGCATTACCTTCCGCATCTGTGACCCATACCTCTACCGCTTGAGAACCTAAATGATTACAATCAAATGCAATACTTTCCTCAAAAGGAATACTATTATCATTAGGATCATATCGACGGATAGTAATTGCTAAATCATCGGCTGGTGAGCAGTTATCGTAACTTTTTTGATCCAAGTCATTCGACCATACTTCCACCATAGCTGGCGTAGTGGCCGTTGGGGGCATCAAGGTTACAGATAAGGCACCTAAACAAACCGGTGTTGGTTTCTTAATATCCTTTACTGTAACTATAATATCTTTTGTAGCGGCATTGCCACAACCATCTAAAGCAGTATAGGTCATTGAATATTTTCCTGGTTGAACACCAGTGAAAGGTCCATATCCTGAACCTAAATCCCCTTGTACGCTTACGTTAACATTTGGGCTACAGTCTTTTGCGATAACGGTCGCCAATTCTACAATAGCTCCACAATCTTCTCCATCTGCATTCACGGTAATATCTTGAGGTGTCGTTTCAAAAGTTGGCTTATCTTGATCCAGAATTTTAATAATTTGAGAATACTCATATCTACCTATACCATCTGGCGAGTTCACATCATAACTACACCAATCAAGTACCGTCCATGTACGAACTATTTTATAACAAGCTGGTGGTTCTATACTCAATACTAAGTCTTCATAACTAGTAGCAATTAGTTCACAAGTGTTCGCTCCTAAAATTTCAGGCGATCCAAATCCTTCTGGTAAATCGGCTGGTATTAAACTAGTACCTTCTAAACATTCTGTTGATTCATAATCTTTAGGCCAAGTAATTTGAGTACCATCTGAATTCCAAGGTGTTTGATTATCAATAGCTATTGTTTGAATACAAGTAGCGGAAAGACCTTCTTTATCTATCGCACTCCAACTTCTGGTAATCATACCTCGTCCACAATTATCTAAATCTGTTGTCTCCTCATAAGTCAGGTCAAAATCGCAATTATCGGAAGCAGTTGGTGCCCCAAAAATAGTTACATCACTATAATCTGTTTCACAATCAATCGTCTGATTAATCGGACAAGAGATACTTGGCTTAACCTTATCCTGAACAATTACCTCTACCATGCAGGAATTACTATTGGTATAACAATCTGTTGCTTCTAATACCACCATAACGACTGCACCTATATCTGCACAACTAAAAGCTACATTGGTACCAAACGGAACATCAGGTGTATCCATTCTTCTTATTAACACTGTTTCTAAACAACAATTATCAAAGGTGCCATTATCAAAAGATTGTACAAAAGCGGAAGAAGCACCATCGCTTGTTATGGAGATAATTGTTCTATCTTCACATATTGGCGTTGGGGGAATAACATCTGCAACCGATATTTTTAAAGTAGCAGAACTAGAATTCCCACAAGCATCTACTGCACTATATGTAATAGCATGTGTGCCTACTGGAACATTATAAATCGTTCCTCCATTAGTCATTAAATTACCGAACGGAGATTGCACACTAACTACAATCGTACTAGAACAAACATCAGAAATATTTGCAGCAGGTAATGCTACCGTTGCTTCACAAACATTGGTATTAGTCGATACCGTAAAATCTGCTGGTAGACTAATCACAGGACCTTTACTATCTACCACCTTTATTATTTGTACTTTATTGATCACCTCAGAAGAACACCAATTGACAACTGTCCATGTTCTTAATACCTTATATGTACCCTCACAACTTTGAACAATTTGGTCTTCGTATGTTGGTATTAAACGACAGGGTCCGTTATTTTCAATTACTTTTCCATTGATTCTAGGAACCCCTGTATAATCTGGTAACAAAGTAGCTGGATCTCCTGCAACCGCTTCACAATCTAATGCCGCATTATCTAAGCCATCTAAGTTTGCAGGAAAGACTACTTGACTAATAGAAGGTTGAGCAATAGAAATTATTTGTGTACAAAAATCTCTGTTACCACCTTCATCTGAAACAATCCATTTTCTAGCAATCTGTGCAATAGGATTTCCACAATTTAAATCAGAAAAAATATCTTCATAGGTAAAAGTAACTTCTGAACAATCAGTGGCATGGGCGCTTCCTGTTATAGAGGGGTTTGCAACTGCAGTACAAGCAATAGTCTGATTGGTAGGACAAGTTAATTTTGGTAATATTTTATCTGCTAATGTCACATTTGTCCAACAAGCATTTCCAGTAGCCCAATGTTTAGCTTTAGCACGGATCGTTCTGCCTACATATTCATAAGGGATCGTTGGGCTAGTCGGTAATTCTTGATCGTACTCATCAAACACTACAATCTTAAATCCCCAACTCCCATTAGGCGTACAAGTGCGGGAGTTATCGCCATCTTCCAATATCATATCATAAAGAATTGTTGCTTCACAATTGATACCGATCGATACAGAAATATCATCATTACATATCATTGTACAATAGGCTTGTGCATCTAAATGCATCATACCTGGTAAGAAAATCATCAACAGTGTAAGCAGAATAGCAGGGGGGGTGAGCCGAGTAATTTTATTAAATACTGTTAGGTAAGAACATAGGGCGTCCGTTCCCACAGTAGCACCAAGAGGTGTACATGGATTGTTCATGTTTTTTTGTTTTTGTTTTTTACTGATCTGATGTGTTCTCCTTAGGTCCACAAGTGAAGTACTCTTACTATAGTGTAAATAGTAAAGAAGATAGCTTATGTAGAAATAAGGAATCGGTTTTGGGAATAGCTACCATCAAACCAAACGGTTTTCGGAAATAGTTATTCCTATGCTGAGTGATAGGAAGTAAGCACGTTGAGTTTATGGAACTAATGCAAAAGCACTATCAATTAACAACTCAACTAAGCTCGCTACTATCGCTTAACAATGTCTTTCATTCTGTAGAACACCATAACATGATTACACAGAATGGACGCCCTAATATTTTAACAAATTGGTAAATGTAAGTTCAACCTTTTAATAATCTTGCCATAGACAAAATAACTGTGTCTCTTGACAGATATAGTGAAGTCTTTTTAGGAATGTATATTCTAATTAATTGTTTGATTTCTAGAAAGATGCTCTTTTATTTTTGTAGCCTTAACTATAGAAATAAAAAGAGAAAGTAAATTCACAAAGCGAATGAACCGCTTGCGGATAAGAAATCAATGAATTACAAATAATACATTCATTTTAAAATAACTTCAGTATTAAATAAGTCGAAACTTAGAGAAAGGAGCAGGATAAAACAACCTATGTCTTAGTTGCAGGACCAGCCTTATAATTGTGAGAGAAGAAGACTTCAGGAATCTGAAGTATAGGAGTAGATATACGGAGTGTAATGTTTTAATGTTCACGGTTTCTGAATTTTGGATAAAGGATTGTTGTTTCTATCTTAGGTGGCTTTTAACACCTTTCTTTTTGTTGTAATTGCATGACAAAAGTATATCATATTGAAATAAGAAGCAAGTGATTATTTTTTTTTATTCCTTTAATCTATATCCTCCTATCCCTTTTAGACAGTATTTTATACGCTTACAATATTGGTTTACAGTATTTTACAAAGCCTAATGTCTATTAATAGCATTTCTATAAAAAAAGCCCCCCTTCAAAAAAAATGAAGAGAGGCCATCCCAAAAACCGATTTAAGTATATGTCTTAATTTCAATATTGAAAGATGAAGTAAAAGATTTTGTTTACTTTTTTTAGCTACTTCATTTTAAAATATAGATACTTTTCTATTTTCAGGATATTCTTTTTTAGTTATCTAATTCTTTATAATTGGCCTTGATAAGTTTAATAAACAATTGGCAATGTACAAGGATTAGTATTTAAAACTAAAGCCTAAAACTTGTACACTGCTAATTGATTATTGTAGAAAAATTGGGAAGGTACTTGTGTACCTTCCCAAAGTTGTAGTACTATATTATTCGATGATGATCATCTTCTTAGTAGCTACATTGTCAGCAGACTCTAATTGGTAGTGAAGTATACCAGTTGCACCCAATTCTTTAGCGTTTAAGCTAACTTGGTTGTAACCTTTAGCGTAGTCAGCAGTAACTGACTTCAATACTTTACCTTGAATATCCAT
>JALZWC010000641.1 GCA_023300255.1 Saprospiraceae bacterium
AAAAACTAAGCATAGCTGGGCTACGGTTCTTTTTTTAGAGTTTCTTAGAAGGAAAAAGGGCAGCATAAAATGTTTAATTTATTATTTTAAATTGCCTTAGATAAAATTCTATTTTGTTAATTAATTTTTGTCCAACTACTTTGTTACTCGTGAGATTAAGTCGTTTTAAACAACATCACATATGACTTAGTTAGTATTATTAAAAAATAAATAACTTGTATTCTCACTTAAAATCTCTTTTTATATTTAGATTCTTCCAAAAAAAGGTTAGTTTAGCATACCAAACTTAGATAAAAAAAGTAAATTTTTAAATGATGTATATTTAATTGTACACTATCCTTTTAAAGGATGCTGTAACAGAATTTATTATACAATTATATTACTAGTATTCATTTTTTTGTCTTTTTAGCCACCTTTTGTAAATCTCATTTTGTGGGCTTAATGCCTAACAAAGTAAAAAAGAACTGTCGACTATCTGGTCAGCATGTGCTTTACTCCTCCATTACCATCATCCCTATTTATTAGTGAGTACCTAATTGGTATAGACTATAAAATTACACAATCATCTTTTGAAGATAACTTAAAGGGGAATACGTCTATTGGCCTATTATCAACTTTATGTAAGGGCGTAGGAAATAAATTGTTTATTTCTTGCTTCCTAAGTAGATCAATTTAATTGAGTTGATCTACTTAACTTCGTTATAACACATTACTATGAGACTGCATTCTTCCCTTGCGTTGGTTATTATAAGTTTTATATGCTTAGGAAGCCTTTCTGTATATGGGCAAAATAATTCTATCAATATGTCACTTGGTACTGCGACATCAAGTTGTGGAGATCAAGTATGTATCAATGTCACTACTCAAGATTTTGATAATATTCTAACTTTTCAATATAGTATTGCTTGGGATGCAGCCCTTTTAGGAGTAGCTACTATTGGGCAATTTGGTATAGATGATTTAGTACCTAGTAATTTTAATAATACTACACCAGGTGCTGTACGGGTCGGATGGGATGATACAACTTTGGGAGGGGTAAGCCTACCAGATAATAGTGTGTTATTTCAATTATGTTTTGATACACCGAATAATGTATCAGGAACTAGCCTTGTTCAGTTTGTGAATGCACCTGTTACAATAGAAATTGTAAATAGTGCAGGTAACGAATTGAGTCCAAATTTCCAAAATGGATCTATTACGGTGAATTGTGTCAATGGACCCGATAATCCAGCGCCGCCACCGCCACCAACTGCCCCAGTTAACTTGGGCTTATCGGTA
This sequence comes from Saprospiraceae bacterium, assembly GCA_023300255.1. Taxonomy (GTDB): domain Bacteria; phylum Bacteroidota; class Bacteroidia; order Chitinophagales; family Saprospiraceae; genus JAFMDF01. The sequence goes on from JALZWC010000641.1 coordinate 1,279, forward strand.
AGTAATGTTACGGGTATTTGTGGAGAACAGAGCTGTGTAGAAGTGAGTGCAACTGGCTTTTCAGATGTCTTCTCTTTTCAACATTCTTTAAATTGGGACTTGGCTAGATTAGGAACGGGGCAAGTAATGGCTTTTGGATTAACAGATTTGGACGCCACTAATTTTAATTTAGCAATACCTGGACAATTAAGAGTAGCTTGGGATGACTCTTCTTTAAATGGACTTAATCTACCAGATGATTTTGTTCTATACCAAGTATGTTTTGATGTACCAACTAATGCTAGTGGCGTGAATTCTATAGCGATAAGTGATGTGCCCTTAAGAATAGAAGTGACTGATTTGGATGGAAATGCTTTTACACCTAGCTTACAAAATGGATCTGTTACTGTTACTTGCGCTACTGATACGGATGACAACAATACGGATAATACCGATGCTTCTGCTACACCATTGACGATTAGTGCAGCTTCTACTACGGTTAATTGTGGGGAGCAAACTTGTGTAGATGTAACAGCGGATGGTTTTACAGATATATTAGCATTTCAATATTCAATGAATTGGGATGCTGTACTATTAGGTACTGCTACTGTACAAAATTTTGGATTGGCAGGACTAACGGCTAATAATTTCAATACTAATTTTGCAGGTCAGGTACGAATTGGTTGGGACGATGCCTCTTTAGTAGGCCTTACTGTTCCAGATGGTCAAGTATTATTTCAATTGTGTTTTAATGCTTCTTCAGGGGCGACTCGAACCTCTCCGATTTCTTTTTCAAACAATCCTATCCCTATTGAAATTATAGATAAAGATGGAGTCCCTTTAACTCCAACTTTTACGGATGGTAGTGTGTCCGTACTATGTGATGGTACAGATACAACACCTACAACTCCAACTGACGAAAATAATACTGATTTGACGATGCGTATTTCTGATGTCACTGGTGCTTGTGGAGCGCAGATATGTGTAGAGGTAAGTACGTCTGGTTTTACCAATGTTTTAGCTTTTCAACATTCTTTGATTTGGGATGCTAATGATTTTGGTACGGCTCGTATTAATCAATTTGGATTGCCAGATTTAAGTGCGGCTAATTTTAATATTACAACACCAGGAATATTAAGAATAGGTTGGGATGATAGTTCCTTGCAAGGAATCACACTTGGGGCAGACCATGTTTTATATCAAGTTTGTTTTGATGCATCGGCTACTACTAATGGAACAAGACCTATCCAATTTTCTAGCTCACCAGTTCCTATAGAGATTATAGATTTAGATGGGAATCCTATTATACCAGTATTACAAAATGGAACAGCTACGATCACTTGTGGTGGTGAAACAGAAGTAGAGGAGCCATCACCTCCTACTAGCAGCACTCCACTCAGTATGGCTATCTCTACTGCAACAGGAAATTGTGGAGCTCAAGTATGTGTGGATGTAAGTACGGCCGGCTTTACAGGGATATTGGCCTTTCAACATTCGTTGAATTGGGATGGGACACAATTGAATAATGCAACAATTAATCAAGTAGGTTTATCGGGTTTAGGTGCACCGAATTTTAATACGACCACAGCAGGCCAATTACGAGTAGGTTGGGATGATAGTACTTTACAAGGAATTAGTGTAGCAGACGATCATGTCTTATATCAAATTTGTTTTGATGCGTCGACTACAGCGAGTGGGACACTTCCTATCCAGTTTTCTAATACGCCCATATCAATTGAGGTAATCAACAATACG
>JALZWC010000642.1 GCA_023300255.1 Saprospiraceae bacterium
GCACAGACAGGACTTACATAAAAGTTATCTAATCGGAACCCTTCCTGTGCTAGCTTATTTTGAACAGGTGTTTGGATACTATCATTCCCATGTAAATTAACATCGCCATATCCTTGATCGTCTGTTAAAATAAGTATCACGTTTGTAGGGGTAGGAGCGGGCTGTTTTTGTTTGCTACAGGAAACTAAACTAATGAGTAATAGAAGTAGGGTATAGTACTTCCAAAAATTCTTGTTGTATGGTTTTCGTTTTGTCTTTCGCATACCACAAATGTAACTCTTCAGCGGCTTTTGAAGAAATTTGTTCGCGTAAAACTAAATCTTCCGTAGCCAATGATTTTGCTTTGGCAGCTAATACTAATTGCTGTACTTCCGCAGGTCGTGGGCCCCAAGTAGTCAATACTTCTGATGTCTTCGTGTCGATGATTAAAATTTTTGGAATAGCTCTAGCTCCATTGGTTAAGTAGGCATCAATCACCGCTACATTTTTATCTCTTAAAATAAATCGGAGGGTGATCTTTTCATTCACTAATGCCATATGATTCAATACAGGGACTATTTGAGCAGCATCCCCACACCAGCCTTCTGTAATGACCAACCAAGTAGTAGGTCGATTAATATTCGCTAATTGTTGGGTTGTTGTTTCTGTCAATCGACTACGTTTGTCCAAGCGATTCATTCGAGAAATATTGAGCTTGGTATAATGGAGCATGGCTTCACTATGGTCTTCTCCTGTGGATTTTTGTTGATCAAATAGATCAGTTATTAATTGACGATAGGCTTTATAAGTAAAGGCGTTTTCTAGGATAGATTTTTCTATGAATTGCATAGTTTGATTTTTGAAAGTTGAATCCACTCAAATTAGTGCTCAAATCTACTTTTTGGAGCAGACTCAAAGTTTTTAATCAAACAGTACTAGTAGATAGAAAGTTTATTTCTTGTTTCCTAACCCAAGTTTCAACTTTGCAAGATCAAGATCAGCTAGGGAATAAATAAAATTGGTATCCCAATTTCCTTTCGTATCAATAAATAACCTCGTCGAAATGCACCATTTATTCTTTCGTCGTTACTTAGTTTCTTTAATAATAGGTAGCACAAAAGCCAAATCATCAGAACCTATTTACGAGTATGTTTAAAATTTAAACATACCCGTAAGTAGACTTATTTCAAAATCGCTCATTTTACAAACCTATTAATATCCAAGTATGTAGCGAGGTGGTGCGGTAGATTTATTAAACGAAGTACCACTAATAACAATTCCCGCAGTTATATAAGACTCTGCTCCTGCATTTCGTCCATCTAGTACTTTGCCATATCCAGCAGTAATGCCCACACCTGATTTTCCAATAGGTACATACCCATTAATATTGAGAACGGTATAGTCGACCTCTGTTTCTGGAAGACTGGCGGGCCCTCCCCTCATTCCAAATTCTTCGCTACCAATATCGAAAGAACTTGCAGAATTTTGTAAACCAATAGAAGTTCCTAAATAGAATAAAGAATGGGCAAACCCTATTTTAAATTCGCCAATAAAAGCATTGGGAGTATCAAAATCTTTATTTCGTCGAAGACTATAACCTCCCTGTAGTTCGGCAAAAAAACCTCCTTGTATCTGGTATTGTAACATAGCGATTCCTTCAATGCTAAAGGCACCACTTCCCACTGATAAAATACCAGCTTCTTCGTATTTGCCTACTGGAAAACGCCAAACGGCGCCTGCTGCTGCCGTTAGTAAAGAAGTATTTAGTTTTTTACTCAATAGTTTTCTTTTTATACCAAGTGATAAATCTTGTAAAGCATTTACCTGAGTAACTGCTTGCACAGGATCAGGCACGCCATTTTCATTTTCGACGCTTATAAAAGGTAGATTTATGATTGCAGTCATTTGGTCGGAAAGACTATAAGTACCATAAATACTGAATATACGACTATTAATATTCCCAAAATCTGCTGGGTTACCATCCGTCAAAGTAGTTCCTCTATAGAATTTTTCATAAGACTTGGACGTGAATCCTAATGCCAAAGAACTTTCTCCTTTTTTGGGAAAAAATACATCGAAAGTACTTTGACCAATAACTACAAATGGAAATAATGTTATCAAGAATAAAGTAAAAAAAGAGTATAATGGTTTCATAAAAAATAGATAAAATGATATTAATCAGTTAAGGCAATTTAAATTAATAAATTGGACGTTTTAGGCTAGTCATTTTTTCTTCTAAGATGAAGGAGTGCAAGCTCCTGAACCGCAAAGCGGATGGGCGGCTAAAAAAAACTAAGCATAGCTGGGCTACGGTTTTTTTTAGGGTTTCTTAGAAGGAAAAAAGACAGTATAAAATGTTTAATTTATTATTTTAAACTGCCTAACATAAATACTGATTGATATAGCAGGTTAAAAGATAATGGGGAGAGAGGGAAGGGGAGAGAAGCTTATCCTGTCCTTAGTATAGTTCAATGTCCACTAAGGCTACAAGATTTTAAAGGCTGTAAAAAAAAACACTAAGAAATTAAAGAGGCAGATTGATTATTCGATAGTTTTTGTAGAGTGGTTTTCCGTCTACCGTCAACGAAGCGGCCGTCCACCATCTACCGAATAAAGTTTACTGAACAAACAGCATCATTTGGAATCTGCCACTCTTAGGAATGATGAAAAAATAACTTCAGACTCTTGGCTGATTCTTTTGCCCTAGCAACCCATCCGCTTTGCGGTTCACAAACGGTGTTTGCTCATCTTTAAAAAATACTTCTATAGAACAACTATACAAGGATTTTTTA
>JALZWC010000643.1 GCA_023300255.1 Saprospiraceae bacterium
TATTTGGTAGGTTGTACACGAATTGATTGTCAGTATATTACATAGAACCAGCCAAATAAATTTGGCGGTTACATATGACTCAAACATCATTCTCGGTCATCCTGCCTGCCTAAGCATCCCCCACCTTATCATCAATATCAATAATCTCTGCCTCATCATATTCCCCAAACCAAGCACCCAATTTATCCTTAGCCTGCATTTTCACTTCTCTATTCACATAGGCAGCAATCGTCACCAAACCAAGCGTTAAGACACCAATATCATCCGTATAACCCAAGAGCGGTGTTAAATCTGGAATAAGATCTATAGGCGAAACAAAATAGCCAAGCGCTCCAATCACTATATTCTTAGCCCATTGAGGTGTGTCTTTACGCTTGTATGCATAGAAAAGCAATAACGCAGTATAGACTACCTTAATACCTGCTTGTCTACCATAGCCTTTTATTTTTTTCCACAACTTGGGCTCAGAATACTGTTTCTTATATTTATCTGTTATATTTTTCATGGTTAACGTGTTTTATCGACGCCTTTAGTAGCTCGGTTTTAAGACTTCACATCGGACGACGCTAGTCATCCGATGTGAAAATTTGGTTAATCATTTGACAATAAACCCTTCCAATCCGATGAATAACTTGGTCCGATTGGAAGGAATTCCTGGTCGGATGACTAACGTCGTCCGATCAGGAATTCTTCTAGTGCAATAATTAAATTAATTACAAGATAATAATAACTAATTTACACAAATTTTGTCTATTAATTCAGATATACATCCAATAATTATAGACCAATAATCAACTAACTAGTCACTACTTTGGCAGGAATCTACTTACATATCCCTTTTTGCAAACAGGCATGTCATTACTGCAACTTTCATTTTTCTACTTCCTTGAAGCAGAAAGACCTAATGGTAGCAGCTATTATTAAAGAAATCGCCTTACAAAAAGAGTACTTACTAGGAAAACCCTTACAATCTGTCTATTTCGGAGGAGGTACCCCTTCCTTATTGGAAATCAAAGATCTAGAATTAATATTTGATGCCATCCATCAACACCATAGCCTAGCTGCTGATGCAGAAATCACCTTGGAGGCAAATCCTGACGATTTGACCATTCAAAAATTAAAAGACCTTTCCAAAACAGCCATCAATCGCCTAAGTATCGGTACACAGTCTTTTTTTGAAGAAGATTTAAAGTGGATGAACCGAGCGCATACCTCTCAAGAGGCAAAAACCTGCATACAAGCCGCTCAGGATCAAGGTTTTGACAACCTAACCATCGACTTAATATATGGAACGCCCACAACGACCAATAAGATGTGGGAACAAAATATTCAGACTGCTATCGACTTAAATATTGCACATCTTTCTTGCTATTGTCTGACCGTAGAACCCAATACCGCCTTGGATCATTTTGTAAAAAAAGGCATAAAAGAGGCCGTAGATGAAGAAAAATCTGCACAACAATTCGAAATATTGATGCAGCAAACAGTCGAAGCTGGATATGAACATTACGAAATTTCCAACTTTGCTAAACCTAATTGCCATGCTAGGCATAATTCGAATTACTGGTTAGGCGCTTCTTATTTGGGACTAGGTCCATCTGCTCACTCTTTTAATGGCGATAGTCGGCAATGGAATATTGCCAATAATGCCAAGTACATTAATGCAATAGAAGAAGGTTTACTTCCTTTTGAAAAAGAGCAATTAACACCAGACCAACAGTATAATGAATATATTCTCACCGCTTTACGTACAAAATGGGGTTGCCAGCTACAGAAAATCAGCACTTGGGGCCTCGGATACGAACAATATTTCCTTAAAACAGTTGAACCTTATCTAAAGGAGGAATTAATTCAAAAAAACGAACAAACCTACACCCTAACATCTAAAGGAAAGCTATTAGCAGATCGAATTGCTATGGAGTTATTTATTTAGAAGTCAGAAGTCAGATCGTCCTTTCGGGACTGTCAGAAGTCAGACGTAAGACATTGACAACGTGATGTTTGCAGGAATTGTTAGTAATCTGACAGCGTAGCGATCTGATTTCTGACCTCTATAACGACTAATAGTTCAAGGTCAGATCACTGCGCTATCAGCATCACGGAGTCAACGTCATAAGTCTGACCTCTGACAGTTCCGTAGGAAACGATCTGACATCTGACTTCTGAAAACAGCAATTCCTCCTTTTACAAATCAACAAAACCCGTATCTTTGCAGCCTATGAAAAATATTAGAAATTTTTGTGTAATAGCCCATATCGACCATGGTAAGAGTACCCTATCGGATAGGTTATTAGAATTTACGCAGACCATATCAGAGCGGAAGATGCAGAATCAGGCCTTGGATGATATGGATTTGGAGCGAGAGCGAGGAATTACAATAAAAAGTCACGCCATACAGATGTATTTCAACCACTCAAATGGAGAGAAATACACCTTAAATATGATCGACACACCTGGACACGTCGATTTTTCTTATGAAGTATCTCGATCAATTGCTGCTTGTGAAGGGGCATTGTTATTAGTAGATGCTTCTCAGGGCGTACAGGCGCAGACGATCTCCAATTTATATTTAGCGATAGAGAATGATCTAGAGATTATCCCCGTGTTGAATAAAGTGGATATGGAGAGTGCGATGATTGAGGAGATGTCTGATCAATTGATTGATTTGATTGGTTGTAAGAAGGAAGATATCATCCTAGCTAGTGGAAAAACAGGTATTGGCATTGAAGATATCTTGAATGAAGTAGTTGCAAAAGTACCTGCACCAAGTGGTAGTGTGGATCTGCCTTTACAAGCGGTCATTTTCGATTCCATGTTTAATTCCTACAGAGGTATTATTGCCTATTTTAGAATTATAAATGGGACATTGCGTAAAGGAGACAAGGTCCTCTTTATGAATACAGATAGTCAATATACGGCGGATGAAGTAGGTATTTTACAGATGGATCAGGTACCACAAAAAGAATTGCATGCAGGTAATGTAGGCTATATCGTTACAGGTGTAAAAGTCTCCAAAGAGATTAAAGTTGGCGATACCATTACAACCGTCGAAAATCCAGCAGCTGAAGCAGTCCAAGGATACGAAGATGTAAAACCTATGGTTTTTGCAGGTATCTTCCCTATTGATAACGATGACTTTGAGGATTTGAGAGATAGTTTGGAAAAACTACAGTTGAATGATGCGTCTTTAGTATTTGAACCAGAAACTTCTGTGGCCTTAGGTTTCGGATTCCGTTGTGGGTTCTTAGGGATGTTGCACTTAGAAATTATCCAAGAACGATTATCAAGAGAGTTTGACCAAGATGTAATTACGACGATTCCTAACGTATCTTATCTAGCATATACTACTAAAGGGGCGGAATTAAAAGTGAACACGCCAGCGGACTTGCCAGATCCTACACAAATGGATAGAGTCGATGAACCTTGGATTGTTGCACAGGTCATTACCAAACCAGAATACATTGGGTCTATCATGACTTTGGCGATGGAAAAGCGAGGGTCTTTAACTAACCAACATTATTTAACACCCGAGCGAGTAGAATTGAGTTTTGATTTACCTTTAGCAGAAATTGTATTCGATTTTTATGATCGGTTAAAATCTATTTCTAGAGGCTATGCCTCTTTTGATTATTCTCCAAAAGAATATCGAACAGCAGATTTAGTGCGATTGGATATTAAATTAAATGGGGAATCGGTGGATGCTTTATCTGCCTTAGTTCACCGTACGAAAGCAGCAACTTTTGGTAGAAGAATATGTAAGCGGCTAAAGGAATTATTACCTAGACAACAATTTCAAATTGCTATCCAAGCTGCTATTGGCGGAAAGGTAGTTGCAAGAGAAACGATCTCCGCTTTACGAAAAGATGTAACCGCAAAATGTTATGGTGGTGATATATCTCGTAAGCGTAAGTTGTTAGAAAAGCAGAAAAAAGGTAAGAAAAAAATGCGTCAAATAGGGAACGTGGAAGTCCCACAAAAAGCATTCTTACAAGTATTGAAATTGGATTAACTAAGGTAATAAATAAGTAAGAAGTAATAGGTAATAGGTAATAGGTACTTATTACTTCTTACCTATTACTTCTTACCTATTACCTATTACTTCTTACCTATCTCGCTATGAAGAAAATCGTCGAAGTTGGCAACATCCAATGTGGTAGTCCTCAACTCTTTCTAATATCTGGCCCATGCGTCATTGAGGAGGAAAGCATCATGTTAAAAACGGCAGAAGCTTTAAAAAAGATAGGAGAACGATTAGCGATTCCGATTATATATAAATCTTCTTTTATGAAGGATAATCGGAGTTCTGTAGATTACTATGTAGGTCCTGGGATAGACGAAGGATTGAAGTTATTGCAACGAATCAAACAAGACTTTGGATTTCCGATCATCTCTGATATACACTACCCTAGTCAAATTGCAGCGGCAGCAGAAGTTTTAGATATCATTCAAATACCTGCTTACTTATGTATGCAAACGTCTTTGACGGTAGGCGCCGCACTAACTGGCAAGCCAATCAATCTAAAACATGGTCAATTTTTAGCTCCTGAAAATATGATCAAGCCCATACAAAAAATAGAGGCGCAAGGTAATGATCAAATTCTATTGACCGAACGTGGCTATACCTTTGGGTATAATGATTTAGTGGTGGACCCACGAAGCTTTTATCATCTCCAAGAAACTGGTTATCCTGTTATTTTTGATGTCACCCATTCTATAAGAAAATATGGTATACCTAGTGCAGATCCTAGTGGTGGGGCTAAACAATACCTACCTATATTAGCTCGTGCAGGCGTGGCGGCAGGTGTAGATGGTTTATTTATTGAAACGCATCCGAATCCTTCTCAAGCATTATGTGATGCGGCGAGTCAACTTGATATTAATAAACTAGAAGATTTTTTGAAGCCTTTACTGGCGATTCATGCTGTCTTATAGTAGCTAAAATTTATTTAAGTTGTTTTAGCCATTCTAATACCCAACTTTTATAACCCATAGGAAGTGTAGTATCGACAAAATCAACTAACTCTTGCTTTGGAACTTTCTTCTGCAATTTTTGAACTACCTTAATGTAATTGATATAACTCAATTTATTTTCTTGACTACTAAACTTATCTCTTTTCAAATAGAGTAAAAAATTAAAGCATTGGTTAAGAATCAATTCTGGATTTTCGTCTAATTCTATCAAGCACTTAATTTGGAAAGCTCTTCTCGCTTTCTCAATATGAAATAATTTTGACTTGATATTTATCAGGCTAGTTAATGCATTTTCATATTGTTTTCTTTCAATAAAAACTCTTACCTCCGAAAGAAGTACAAAATCCTTTCCTTCACCTGTTATCAGTTTTATTCTATATCGATCAATAAAATAATCTGCCCAATCAATCTCTTTGAGCGTACAAGCTGTTGATACAATATTTAAAAAATTAACCGTCGTTAAACGTAAGTCTAACCTGTTGGCTTCCATTGCTTCTTTATATAGATTAAAAGATTCCTCGATATAAGAAAAATCTCCCTTTCTTATTGAATGAGAACAAAAATTTAATAGGTATGTCAAAATTTCTTGTTCCTCTTCCTTGTCAATGAAGCTTGTTAAACTAAAATAATGCTTTACTCTCTCATAGGCTATACTCGTTCGATTTTTAGACAATTGAACGATCCAATAATATAACTGCATGTAGTTATTCTCTTGGTATTCTAATTTACCCACACTATGTAATAAATCAGTAGGAATTAAAAAATCCTGATTATCTTCCCGCAGATTATTTCTACTCACCAACTCCCCTATGTACCTTAACCTAGTTTGTAAATAAAATTGCTCTAATTTTTTTAGGGCAAATTTTAATTTTGAAGATTTGAGTAAATCAATAGCAGTAGAACTGAAATAACTGACATGATAAAACATCATTAAAAAAAGAGGTTGCAAAAATCCATTAGGGCCTGATTTTATCAGTTTAATAGATTGCTCTATAGATTTATTGAATCTATCAGATAAGCCCCTATCAAAATAAATTTTTGTTAGAAGATATTGTCGCCACATAGAGGATTGATCCACTTCTTTCCAAACTAAATAATTGGTCAACCAAGCATTCAATTCTGAGAGGGTATTAAATATTTTTTTTCGATGCTTCTCTGAAGAAAATACTTGATCAAATGTAGCCAAGTAAGCTTGCTCTATAGATATATTTTTCCACGCTGCTTCATTAGTTCCTTGGGATAATATATAACTAAGTAATCGATTAGGTACTTTTTTCTTAGTGTTAATAGCTAATACAAACTCCTGAAAAGACAAGAGCTCTTTGTTAGACAAAGTAATTAGTAATTTAAAGAAAGAAGAATTTAGCATTATTTAAGGAAAAAAATCAAAAAAAAGTAGTCAAAAAACTAATATCCAGCTCTTTATAAAAATTCCTTTTTAAATACAATAAGGAAATATTGCAAAAATAACATTTTATCTTTTATTAAAAAAATTGATATTTGCCGTCTCTAAATAAACCAAATAGAAAAGCAAGACTTAGATTGTTAAAAATCTCCATTTTACCAATCAAAGATAAAAGTATTTCAACCCAATAGAGAGAATCGAAATACTTTAGG
>JALZWC010000644.1 GCA_023300255.1 Saprospiraceae bacterium
GGGCAACCACAAGGGATTGCCCATACTGCAAACTAAACTCAATGAACAATGTTAGGCGGGTAGCCAATTCATTAAGAGGGACAAATGGCAACTGCGCCCTTTGATGATTGAAATTGTTAGATTGTTTGACGTTGACCATCTAATCGTCTAACCATCAAATAATTTTAACCATCAAAAAAATATATGTTTAATTTTGTCACACTATTTATCCAAATTATTACTCTACCCTGTATATAGTATTTTTAAGAATAGTCTTATCTTTTCTTCTAAAAGAAGTAATATATTGGATACATTTGTAATAAGTGAAATTTCTTTGAACACTTAATATTTATTAGTTTTCAAGAAATATTTTGCTTATCTACTCTAACAAATAATACTTCACATAATACATTACTTGCTCTTCTATGAGCTAATGGAATTTCACACTAACTATCATAATTAATTTTTTTTACCAAAGTAATAGTTATTACTTTCAGGTATCATTCTACTCGTAAACCTACCACTTACAATTAATAAATTGTTACAATCAAAAGTTGTATGATTTTAGTGTTGTTATAACTAGCACTAGACAAAAGCTTAGTAATGACGAAATAATAAACTAGACAACTCTATTTCGCTCTTTTTATCTCTGGTATGCGCAAACAATTCACAACCTGAGTTTACGCCATTAAAAAGCCTAACTGATGCACTGCATCGCTTGCGTTTTCACCTTGCCAGTGATAAGAATAACTTTGTCTACTGTGTAGTTTATTAATCCTTCATCATATAACATTAAAACTACTTCTTTTTCACGACTAACTTTTAAAAGTCTTAACTAGCTTAGTTATATATAGCTTAGTTATATAGGACTCTTATAGCGTCACTTCAATTTCAGAATACATCAAATCTAATTAAATCTAATGAAAATAGGACTTGTCCTAATTTCAAACGGTATTTCTATGCTACACTAAAAAATAAGTCTGAGTGCACAGGTTATTTTCTGGTTTGATAAATAAGGACTTAAATTCTTTTAAACTTCAATAATTTAAAAACAATTACTAATGAAAAAACATCTACTATTTATTTTAACGCTATTCAGCTTTAGCTTTTTAGGGATTAATTCTCTACATGCTCAGTGTACTGCCCCTTCTCCTACAGAAGATAATGTCGAAGTAGTTACAGGGACTACTACTGCTGCAGGTACTTTAGAAATACAAGCAGGAAATGGGGAGGTATGCAATGGTAATCCACCTGATTTTCAAGTCCATGTAATAATCAATGGAGTCTGTCAAGATCTATCAGCTGGAGGTAGAGTCGAAACCACAGTATCAATTCCTGCAAATGCAACTTATACTATATACGCCTATCGCCCAAGGTTTAATGGTAATCCAAATATTTGTACATCGACTTTTACAGAAGAATCGGGCTGTATGTTAACAGCAGCAGATTGTACAGATCCATGTGCTCCATTTGATGCTACAGCCTGTGCTTGTGTTCCGACTACGGCTCTAGAACAATGTCCTGATTCGGAACCAAATTGTGAGGGGGAGGTCACTCTTGGAGGCATGGCACCTTGTGGACAATGTCCAACTCTTCAACCTCCTCCAGGTCCAGATCCAATACTGTGTGAATCAGAACCTAATTGTGCTGGGGAAACGACTTTTGCATTATCAGTATGTGGCATATGTGATGTAGCTCCGCCAGCAGAACCAGTAAACTTTTTATGTAGCTCTGATCCGAGCTGTACTGGAGCAGTCAATACAGCAATGTCAGTATGTGGTGTATGTCCACCTTTAGCAGCGCCAGCTTGTCCTCCTAAACATCCTGGTACTTGTCCACCTTGTTCTATCCAGAACCCTTTTACAGGTGTATGTACTCCTAATTCAACGATTAATGAATGTATTCCAATTAGTTGTGATGATGGCGACCCATGTACGAGCGGAGATGTATATGAGCGGAATTGTGATGGCTCTATATGTGTACCCTGTGCAGGAAATTTGATAGAAATTGTAAGTATTGAGGTGGTCAATATGCGAGATTGTGATGATAAAGGAAATACTAATCCAAATGATGATACCTTCAAAGGAGACATTGTTGTGACCTTTAATTATTCTCCAGTAATAGAAGATTTTATTATCACAGGTGATGCTTACTTTAGCTATAGAGAAGCTTATTGTATAGTACATGAAAATACGATTACAATAGAAAATAGAACCTTTAAAGCGACTGGTGGTCGAATCACTTTACATGGTATTTTAAATGATAGAGTAAGTTGTAGTTTTACTAAGAATGGTTTAGGAGGTCAAGCATTAGGCCCATGTAATGAAGGAGAAGGAAATGGAGAAGGAAATGGAAATGGAGGCGGAGAATCAACAGCCTGTGTGAAACCAGCACCTGCCTCTACAGGAGCTTATATAGAAGGAATTACTATTGATCAAATATTTAAGTGCTATGATGGGGGAACCGTCTATAAAACATCTGATGATTATTTGGAAGCTAAAGTAACCGTTCATTTTGGTAAAAGCTTACCAGCCAAAGGCGTATTAGAATTAAGTGGTATGGTAGCAGCTTATGTGAATCTTTATAATGTAAGTGGTAGTTCCTACACATTCCCAGGCAGAATGAAATTGCAGTATAAAGAAAGTAATTCTATTTCTGTAGTAGCAGCGGACTATCACTCTTCACATGCTCGTATTTGTCCGATTAATACTTATGCCTACTATTCAGACGATCAAGTTTTTCTTTGTGATACGCCTTGTAGTTCTAGTTTGAATACTAGTGGTTCCGTGTCTGCAAAGTTCTACACAAATTTTAATGCTTTTCAACAAGATCGTCAGGTAGATTTAGAATGGTTGACGAATCAATCGGATAAGAGCGAAACGTATGTAATAGAAAGATCAATAGGCGGCGATTTTGAAGTAATAGCAGAAATAGCAAATACAGAATTTACAGATGAAAATAGTTACTTCAAGAGCTTTGATGAGCTACCTGTACTTGGAGATAACCACTATCGTTTAAAGCAAGTATTTATGGATGGCCACATCGAATACTCTCCAGTACGAACGGTCAATTTTGGAGTAGATCTAGATGCGATTTCTTTTTTCCCGAATCCTGCGGAAAGTGAATTATTTATTGATCTGGATGAGTATGCAGGTAAGACAGGCAATATGATTATTAGTAATCAATTAGGTCAAATAGTAGAGGAGATTAATTTTACAGAAATTCCTCATGACTTAATTAAAGTAGATTTTGCTAACTATATCAATGGCTTGTATTTCATTAAGGTAAAAGTAGATAGAAGTAAGTATGTAGCTAAGAAGGTATTAGTTAGTAAACTCTATTAAAGGATACACTACTGGACATTTTAAGTAACTACTCAGGTGTCAGGAGCGAGGAGTCAGGGGTCAGGTAGCGACGTGCTAACTAGAAGTGTTCGTTTTCATAAACCAAAAACAAGTACTTTGCAATAAAAGCAAATGTAGACTTGGTGGCAGCACTG
>JALZWC010000645.1 GCA_023300255.1 Saprospiraceae bacterium
ACAACGAAATTTCGTTGTTTTTTAACCGAAAACTGTCTCTATTCTCTGTTCTCGCTTCTCTGTTCTTTAAAATGTCCAGTAGTGTAGTATACTTCTAAACTCGGACAGTTTCTAATAGGTAGTGTATCAAAGTTGTTGATTTATATATTTCACGCAAATTTCGCAGAGACTAGTAGAAACGCCGTTTTTTCTCTGCGAACTCTGCGATCTCTGCGTGAGGAAACACGTTTAATATACCACCACGTAAACGATTGATTCTCAATATTGTCCGAACTTAGATGGATACCCTTAGCTTGACGGCTATCAGCAGCAGTTCCAATTTAGAAGGAGTGTATAGCCTTTTTGTCCCGCAACTTTCTGTTTTAATTCTGTAATTAAAACTTCTAGACAAATTAAGGAATGAGGGATTAATATAGGACGGAAGAACAAAGATAAGCGTGGCTATCTAGATAGGAAGAGAGATTACTGCTTGCTTAAAACTAAAAAAGCCCTCACAAGATGAACTTGTGAAGGGCTTAATTTTTAGAGGTTGGGAGCGGATTTGAACCGCCGTACGAGGTTTTGCAGACCACTGCCTAGCCGCTCGGCCACCCAACCGCTTTTGCTTTGTCTTATGGTATAACGCATAAATTACCAAAGCGGTTGCAAAGGTAATCTATTTTTTACAGGTTATTTATTTTTTTTAAATTTTTTTTATTTTTTTTACCCTTTTTAGGTTAGCGGAATTAATATTTACCTCTTTATTAGAGGGTTTTTTATATTTTTTTTAAAAAAATGTTTAAAAAGAGACTTATATAGATTTTTACATTTGCTAGACAAATTTAAGTGCGAATTATACTATTCAACTGTTTAGCAAATATTATAGCTATTAAATATTATTTGACCAATTTAAATTGGTTTGATCGTGTTATTGTTGAAATAAATTTGCCCACCTTGATTCCTTTTATTTATTTAGAAATATTCTAAATAAAGATACCTATATAAGATATATTGCCGAAGAAAGCGATGAATTTTATCTTTGCACATAATTTTAAAAAACTGTTCAAAAATTAACTGTTTTTTAACAAAATTGTGATTCAGGCGAGTAGCATTTGTTAAAATAAATTCTATTCTACATATAAACATCATTTTCAATGATATATCGGTATTTATCTTCGAAATCCTTTCTGTTGGTGGTTACGCTCTTAATGAGTGCTAACTTTCTATTTGCTCAAGACTTAGCGGAGGGTAAAGAATTGTTTAGAGCAAACTGTGCAACTTGCCACAACAAGAACATGAAGTCTGACATGACTGGCCCTGCTTTAGGTGGGGTAGAGGAGCGTTGGGCAGATTACCCTAAGTCGGACTTGTACGCTTGGGTGAAAGGTTCACAAGCTATGATTCAAGCGGGGCATCCTAGAGCGACAGAATTATGGGCGCAGTGGAAACCGAATATCATGCAGAATTTTGGTAATCTGTCGGATGCACAGATTGACAATATTCTAGCTTATGTGGATGAAATCTACGTGAATGGTCCGCCGAAACCACCAGGTGGTAATCCTGATACTTCTACTGTAGGGGTTGCGGCAAATCAAGGAAGTAATAGTTTATTATATATTGTACTTGCAGCGATACTTGGTTTATTAGCATTAGTGCTAGCAAGAATCATCTCTAATTTGAATACCTTGGCTCAAGCTAATGGTACAGGGGGAGTTGCTACTCAAAAATCAATAGTTGAAATTCTTACAAGTAAAGGTGTTGTCGCTTTTGCTTTATTTGCATTGATTGTAGGTGGAGGATATACAACGGTTAATAATGCGATCACTTTGGGTCGCCAACAAGGATATACACCAGATCAGCCGATCAAATTTTCTCATGCACAACATGCAGGTATTCAAAAAATTGATTGTCAATACTGTCATGATGGTGCTAGACGATCTAAGCACTCGGTAATTCCAGCTGCTAATACTTGTATGAATTGCCATAAAGCAGTAAAAGTAGGTTCTACCTATGGTACTGCGGAAATTTCTAAAATTTATGCTTCTATCGGATACGATCCGAAGGCAGATAAATATATTGAGAACTACGATCAATTACCTCAAGAAGATATTGAAAAGATATATAAAGGTTGGATTGTAGATCAATTCGTTCAAAGTGATGATGCTAAAGCAAGATTCAAAGGAGCGAAATTGGCGGAAATGGCGGAGAAAGAAGCAGTGAAACAATGGACAGGTATCGTATCTTCTTTGACAAATGAACAAAAGAAAACGGTACAAGGCCCAATCGAATGGACTAGAATTCACAACTTACCAGATCATGTTTATTTTAATCACGCACAGCACGTATCTGTGGGGAAGGTAGAATGTCAAACTTGTCACGGTAAAATAGAAGAGATGGAAGTAGTTGGACAATATGCGCCACTATCTATGGGATGGTGTGTGAATTGTCACAGAGAAACAGAAGTGAAATTTGCAGATAATCCTTACTATGATTCTTTTGAAAAATATCACGCAGAAATGAAAGATGGCTCAAGAGACAAAGTGACGGTAGAAGATATAGGCGGGTTGGAATGTCAAAAATGCCACTATTAATAATAAATGGAGAATTAAGAATGGAGAATTGTGAATTGAAATTCACCATTTATTCATTCAAATTTCAAAATTCATAACAATAATTGAATTTAGATGGAAAATCAAAAACTGGGGATTTGGGTAGGCGCTGAGGATTTGAACAATGATCCTGCCTTTGCATTGGAGGCGGAAAAAGAATTCAAACATGATCCTGCGACTGTAGATAATAAAGAAGCAGATATTTCTTTAGAGTCTAATCGTAGAGATTTCTTGAAATATTTAGGTTTTGGTGTAGGTGCAGCTACTATAGCTGCTTGTGATACGCCTATACGTAGAGCTATCCCATATGTGACTAAGCCAGATGCGATTGTACCAGGTGTAGCTACTTACTACGCTTCTTCTTTCGTGAAGGGTGGAGACTACTGCCCAGTTTTGGTAAAGACAAGAGAAGGACGACCAATTAAGATAGAAGGTAATAGCTTGTCTAGTATCACAGGTGGTGGTACAAGTGCGAGAGCGCAGGCAAGTGTATTAGAATTATATGATACGGCTAGATTAAGAGGGCCATTAGCAGCTAATGCAGAGGGAAAATTTGGCAAGACTACTTGGGCAGATTTAGATACAGCGGTGAAAGGAAAGTTAAGTGCTGGTTCGCAAATTAGAATTGTAACTAATACTATTTTAAGTCCAACTACTAAGAAAGCATTAAGCGACTTTACAGCCGCTTATCCTAATGCTAAAGTAGTTACTTACGATCCAGTTTCTGCTTCTGCTTTATTGCAAGCGAATGAAGCAAACTTTGGTGTTAAAGCAGTTCCAAATTATAAATTTGATAAAGCAGATGTAATTGTAGCATTTAATTGTGATTTCCTAGGTACTTGGATTTCGCCAATTGAATATGCAAAAGGATATGCTAAGAATAGAACGATCACCAGTATATCAGGTGCTAAGATGTCTAGACACTATCAAGTGGAAGGACATATGTCGATGACTGGTTCTAACGCAGATAATAGAATTTTAGTAAAGCCATCTGAACAAGGAGTAGCAATTGCTGCTTTGTTGAGTGCGCTTGGAGGAGGAGGAAATGCTGCTGGCTTGAATGATAAGGCGGCTGCAGATATTAAAGCAATGGCTGCCGACCTACAAGCACATAGAGGACACTCGATTGTAGTATCTGGCTCTAATAATAAAGGCGAGCAAATCATGATCAATAAGATCAATAATTTGCTTGGCAACTATGGTGCTACTATTTCCTTCACTGGTGCTTCTAACCAGAGACAAGGAATTGATGCAGATATTCAAGGCTTGATTAAAGAGATGAATGGTGGAGGAGTAGATGCCTTATTTGTAATGG
The DNA here is from genome assembly GCA_023300255.1 of Saprospiraceae bacterium. Classification (GTDB taxonomy): domain Bacteria; phylum Bacteroidota; class Bacteroidia; order Chitinophagales; family Saprospiraceae; genus JAFMDF01. The sequence goes on from JALZWC010000645.1 coordinate 3,904, forward strand.
GCGCTAACCCAGCATTCGATGTTCCAAATGCAGCACAGTTTGTAACAGGTGCAGCTAAGGTTGGATTAAAAGTTTCTTTTGCTGCTTTAATAGATGAAACAACTTCTTTGTGTAACTACATTGCTCCAACGAATCATTTCTTGGAATCTTGGGGAGATGTGGAACCAAAGAAAGGATACTATAGTATCATACAACCTACCATCAACCCTTTATTCGATACTAGAGAACAAGAAGTGTCTTTATTATCTTGGGCTGGTAAAAATATGGGGGCAGCGGATCAAGCGTACTATCAATATATTCAACAGAATTGGAAAAATAATATTTTCTCTCAGCAGTCAAACTATGCTACTTTCCAGAGTTTCTGGGATAACGTAGTACATGATGGTGTATTTGAAGCACCTGCTGGCGCTGGAGCTTCTGGTTTTTCCGATGCAAGCGTTGGAGCAATCACGAAACCAATAGCGGGAGAAGGAATGGAAATCGCTTTTTACGAAACGGTTAACATGGGTGCTGGTAACTATGCAACAAATCCATGGTTAACAGAAATGCCTGATCCAGTAACTAGAACAACTTGGGGTAACTACCTAGCAGTTCCAGTAAAGTGGGATGGGGTACGTTTGTTTGAAGGAATGAACGGTTTGAATGAAGAAGAGTACAGAGGAAAAGCAGATATCGTTTCTTTAGATGTAAAAGGAATGCCTCAAAACGTAACTGCTGTGAAGCAGTTCGGTTTAAAAGAAGGAACCTTAGCATTAGCTTTAGGATATGGACGAACGGTAGTAGGGGAAGCAGGAAAAAATGTAGGGATCAATATTTACCCTTGGTTATCTACAGATGCCGATGGTAATACACAATATTTTGCTTCTGCGGCGACGGTGTCTAATGCGGTTGCAGAAGATGAATTGTTTCCATGTGTTCAATACCACCATACGATGGGGGTGAAAGGTTTGGATGCAAAGACACAAACAATCATCAATGCGGATGAAGCAGCAACAGTTGATAATAATATACTTGCAAGAGCATTAGGCATGCAAGGTTTCCAAGGATCTTTGACGAAAAGATCAATTATTCGTCAAGGAGATATAAGCGAAATAGAAAAATTTGCTTCTGATTTAGTGCATGAAAGAGAGCACCACCAGAAGTTGAATTCTTATACTTTATACCCAGATCGTAGTGAAGTATATGGTGCAGGTCACCACTGGGGAATGTATGTAGATTTAAATGGTTGTATCGGTTGTGGAGCTTGTCAAGTAGCTTGTATCGCAGAAAACAACGTACCTGTTGTTGGTAAGCGAGAAGTAGCTAGACACCATGAAATGACTTGGATGCGTATTGATCGTTACTATTACGGCGATTACGAGAATCCAAATGTTGTTTACCAACCAATGATGTGTCAGCACTGTGATAACGCTCCTTGTGAGAACGTTTGTCCAGTAGCAGCGACCAATCACAGTTCTGAAGGATTGAACCAGATGACGTATAACAGATGTATCGGTACGCGTTACTGCGCGAATAACTGCCCATACAAAGTACGTCGTTTTAACTGGTTAGATTATACTACAGCAGATTTATTCCCTTCTAACGAATTTGAAATTAACGGAGAAGAGATTCCATTCGGTGCAGATAATTTGACTAGAATGGTCTTGAACCCAGATGTTACTGTTCGTTCAAGAGGAGTTATTGAGAAATGTTCTTTCTGTGTACAAAGAATTCAGGAAGGTAAGTTGACAGCGAAGCGAGAAAATAGAAGGTTAGTAGATAGTGATGTTCGTTCTGCTTGTCAAACAGCTTGTCCAACAGGTGCGATTTCTTTTGGTGATATGAATGATCCAGAAGCACCAATTTCACAGAAAATGAAATCTGCTTTAGCTTATAAAGTATTAGAAGAGATCAACGTATTATCTTCTGTACATTATTCTGCTAAGATCACTAACAAAAACGAAGCCTTGGGTTAGGTAATAAGTAAGAGGTAATAAGTAAGAAGTAATAAGTAAGAGGTAGGTACACTACTTATTACTTATTACCTCTTACCTATTACTTATTACCTATTACTTCATCCATACTTAAATAAATAATTATGAGTGCAGTTGTATCTCCGATTCGGGAGCCGTTAATTACGGGAAGTAAAACATACCACGATATTACGGAAGATATTTGTGGGCCAACTGAAAGAGCACCAGGTTTGTTATGGACTATTGCAATGGCATTGTCTGTAGCTGGATTGGCTGTTTTTGCTTTTTCTGTTTTTTGGACGGTTTATTTTGGTATCGGTACGTGGAATTTGAATAGAACCATTGGTTGGGGTTGGGATATTACCAACTTCGTTTGGTGGATCGGTATTGGTCACGCAGGTACATTAATTTCTGCGATCTTATTACTTTTCCGACAGAAATGGCGGACAGGGGTAAATAGAGCAGCGGAAGCGATGACCATTTTTGCCGTTATCTGTGCGGGTCAATTTCCGTTGATTCACATGGGACGTATCTGGTTAGCATTCTTTATCTTCCCTTATCCGAATACGAGAGGGCCATTATGGGTAAATTTTAACTCGCCGCTTCTTTGGGATGTATTTGCCATCTCCACTTATTTTACAGTATCTATCTTATTCTGGTATACAGGTTTAGTACCTGATTTTGCAACGATGAGAGATCGTTCTACTGGAATGAGAAGAAAAATATACAACTTCCTTTCTTTTGGTTGGACAGGTTCTGCAAAGCACTGGCAAAGATTTGAATCTTTATCATTGATCTTAGCAGGTTTGGCTACACCATTAGTACTTTCTGTACACACAATCGTATCTTTTGATTTCGCCACTTCCGTTATACCGGGATGGCATACAACGATCTTCCCGCCTTACTTCGTGGCAGGTGCGATCTTCTCTGGATTTGCGATGGTATTGACATTGATGTTGATTGCGAGAAAGGTATTGCACTTAGAAGATTACATTACAGTAGAGCACATCGAATCTATGAATAAGGTCATCTTATTAACAGGTTCGATTGTAGGTACTGCCTACTTGACAGAGTTATTTATCTCTTGGTATTCTGGTTATATCTATGAACAGTTTGCCTTTTTCAATAGAGCCTTAGGGCCTTACTGGTGGTCGTACTTTGGTATGATGGCTTGTAATGTATTGTCTCCACAAATATTCTGGTTTAAAAAATATAGAAGAAGCATTTTCGTCACGTTCTTCATGTCCATCTTTATCAACATTGGTATGTGGTTTGAGCGTTTTGTGATTATTGCAACTACATTGGCTAGAGATTACTTACCATCAAGTTGGAGTTATTATGTACCAACATGGGTAGAGATTGGAATTTTCGTTGGTTCTATCGGTTTATTCTTTGTATTGTTTTTATTATTTACAAGAGTAGCACCAGTAGTAGCGATAGCGGAAGTAAAGAGTATTTTGAAAACATCAGGTGATCAGTATAAGGGCAAGAATGCGATGCCGCATCACCATGCACATGATGATCACGGACATCACTAGTTAATTTTGAATGCTATTGTTCATTCAAAATTTATTCATTCAAAACTGAAAATTGAAATGAGTCAAAATAAAAGTAAAGAAGTACTATTCGGTTTATACGATGATGAGACCGATTTGATGGATGCTATTAGAGTAGCCAACAAAGAGCATTTAGAAATCGACGAAGTGTTCACTCCTTTTCCTGTTCACGGATTAGATCACTTATTACACTTTGAAGAATCTCGTTTGCACATTGCAGGTTTCGTATATGGAGCGATGGGAACTTTGACTGCCTTTCTATTTATGTCTTGGGTATTCACAAGAGATTGGCCGATTATATTTGGGGGTAAGCCATATTGGTCTGTACCTGCATTTATTCCGATTACGTTTGAGTTGACAGTATTATTTTGTGCGATTGGAATGGTAGTTTCTTACTATACGGTTAATGGATTAGCACCAGGGATTACAATTCCTACTTTACATGACCGTATTACGGATGATAAATTTTGTATTGCTTTTAATACAAACGGAGCAAGTACACAAGATATAGGAAATATGAAGGACTTCTTATCTAAGACAGGAGCTTCCTTAATCGATTCTAAAGTAGTATAGGGCTTAGTTGACTAAGGTAATTATCGTTAGACAATAGGTTAGACATAATGAACCAATCAATTAAACCAACTAATAATTTTACAATGAAAAAGTCTTCTAATATAACTACGTTTCTAATAGCATTTGCTTTGTTCTTTGTTGTGTCTGCATGTGGTGGACCAGGTCCGAATGATACAGGAACAGAGTACATGCCAGACATGGGGCACTCCGTTGCTTACGAAGCTAACTATTATGATTACTATAAGTATAACAGATGGGGTGGTGCGGATGAATATTATAAAATGGCACAACCTCGGAAGCCTGTTAAAGGAACTATTCCAAGAGGAAATGCTGGTCATGCCGTGTCAGATAACCCAAATGCAATAAAAGTACCGCCTAATGGTAGCGTACCTTATTACTATGCAGATACAGATGCAGAAAGACTTCGTGCTACAGCAGAGATTGGTGTAAATCCATTTCCTATTACAAAGGAAGG
>JALZWC010000646.1 GCA_023300255.1 Saprospiraceae bacterium
TCTCGGTCACCCTGTAAGGCTATCTTCATTCCTCACGCCTTGTCTTACAAAAAAATAGATTCATTTTAACTATCAATTACTTATAAAGTCGACCACTAGTACCTATATTCGCTCTATAAAATAGCAAGATGTATGCAAAGTAAAACGAATACCTTCTCAACCTCTGACAAATTATCTATCCATTATCATCAGTGGCTGCCAGATGCCCCACCTAAAGGCGCAGTACAACTCGCACATGGGTTAGCAGAACACGCTGCCCGTTATGAAAGATTCGCGGGAGAACTCACGAAGGCCGGGTATGCGGTATATGCCAATGACCACAGAGGGCATGGGCAATCTGCTGGTAGTCCAGATAAAGTGGGCTATTTTGAAACTACCCCTTTTTGGAATGCCGCCTTGGAAGATATGCAGCAATTGACGACAATCATCCAAAAGGAACATACCAATGTACCTATCTTTTTAATGGGGCACAGTATGGGCTCTCTTTTAACCCGTGCCTATATATCAAGGTGGGGCAGTCAATTAAAAGGAGCGATTATTTGTGCAACGGGTGGCGACCCTGGCATGTTAGGAAAAATCGGTGGTATAGTTGCTAAACTAACGTCGATCATCAATGGTAAAACAGAAAGAAGTGATTTTTTAAACAAGCTCTCCTTTGGTAAGTTTAATGATACTTTCCAACCTAGCCGTACAGAGTTTGATTGGTTAAGCAGAGATGAAGCAGAGGTAGATAAATATGTTGCAGATCCTTATTGTGGCGGAACTTTTACCGCAGGCTTTTGGATAGATTTATTAAAAGGCGTTGCCCAAATTAACAGTTCTTCTACTTACCAACAAACGCCTAAAGGTTTGCCTATTATTTTATTAGCAGGAGATAAAGATCCTGTGGGTGATATGTCAAAAGGAGTATTACAAGTAAAAGAAGCTTACGAAAAAGTAAAGATCGAAGACCTTACTTGCACGATCTATCCAGATGCTCGACACGAATTACTAAATGAAACGAATAGACAAGAAGTGATGAATGATATTCTTGCTTGGTTAAAACAACGAACTTAGAAATAGGTTACATCTTATCTCTATACCAAAACAAAACATCCTAATTAATGCAATTTGACCTTTTCCATTTATTTCTATTTATAATGGCCGCTTTTTTTATTTATGCAGGCTATTCTCATTTTAAGAATCCTAAGTTTTTTTATAAAATAACCCCTCCCATGATTAAAAAATGGGCAGCGCCTATTAATGTAATAGTAGGTGTAGCGGAAATACTAGGAGGTATTGGCTTATTGATCCCTATGACGCGCTCTTGGGCAGCATGGGGTATTATTGCTTTACTGATTGCGGTATTCCCGGCTAATATTTATATGTTGACTTCTAAGGGAGCAGGGATGAAAATAAAAATGTGGTTTTTATGGTTGCGCTTACCATTACAAGGAGTGGCGCTTTGGTGGGCGTATCAATATGTATAGACTTTGTTAACAAAATTGCTTAAATTTGGTTAAAAATAAAGCATGACTATTGAAAAAAAACTAATCGAACAACTTCTACAGCATCCTAGAGCAGCGACTATAGTAAAAAAAGCTAATTTGTTATTAAAGGAAGAAAAAGAAAGAAGAATACAATTCTATAATGATATTACAGACGAAGAAAAAGTAGAATTTATTAATGGAGAGATTATTGTCCACTCGCCTGTGAAGAAGGAACATAATGATGTTAATAGTTTATTATTTAGATTGCTTAGTACTTATGTTAGTAAACATCAATTAGGCTATGTAGGTATTGAAAAGATAATGATTACCTTAGAAAGGAATGATTACGAGCCTGATTTATGTTTTTTTACGCAAAAAAAAGCAAAGCATTTCAAAAAAGGACAAAGTCTATTCCCTGCACCAGATTTCATAGTAGAGATTTTATCGAAAGGCACGGCTAAAAATGATAGAGGCATAAAATTTCAAGACTATGAAGCCAATAGAATATCAGAATACTTAATTATAGACCCAGTCCAGCAAATAGTAGAACTATACCGATTAAATAGTAAAAAAGAATACGAATTAATTCTAAAGTCAGGCGAAGGCACTTTAAAGAGTTCTACTATCAAGGGATTCGCTATTCCAATAGCCGCTATTTTTGATGAAACTAAGAATTTAGAAACCCTGACAGCACTCCTTTCAAATTAATTTTCCACTATCTATTATATTCCATTCAAAGATTGGTTATTTTGCAGACTAGTAAGTACTTACTTGGACAAAATAGAACTTAATATTTTAACCACATAGGTACATAGGCCACATAGATAAGCCATGCTATGTGATCTATGTACCTATGTGGTTAAAAAAAATCTATTATGTTCTTCCCTTTTATCCAAGTCCCTACTTCAATTTATTAATTCTACATTTTTAATATTCTCTTAGAAATGACCTACGATAATTTTACAGTAAAAGCACAAGAATGCATTTTAAAAGGGCAGCAAATTGCTGCGGGGTATGATCAACAAACAGTTGATACACCACACCTTTTAAAAGGTATTTTAGAAATAGATGAAAACGTTCCTAATTTCTTATTGAAAAGGATGAACGTCAATGTTCCTAAATTGAAAGAGGAATTGGATAAAGTTGTAAAGACCTATCCAAGAGTCCAAGGATCAGAAAAACAGTTTTTAAGCAAAGAAGCCAACCAAGCCTTAGCTAGAGCAAAAAAAGAGCTAAAGAATTTTGGAGACGATTTCATTTCTGTCGAAATGATGCTAATGGGAATCTTAACAGGAAAGGACAAAGGTGCCAATATGTTAAAAGCCTTAGGCGCAACGGAAAAGGGATTAGCAGAGTCGATTAAAGCCCTGCGAAAAGGAACGAAGGTAACAGACCAAAGTAGCGATAACCAATATAATGCTTTAGATAAATTTGGTGTTAATCTAAATGAAAGAGCAGAATCTGGAAAGTTAGATCCGATAGTGGGTAGAGATGAAGAAATTAGAAGACTGTTACATATTCTATCAAGAAGAAAAAAGAACAATCCAATACTAATTGGTCATCCTGGTGTGGGAAAAACAGCTATAGTGGAAGGCATCGCTTGGCGAATAGTCAAAGCAGATGTACCAGAGAATTTAAGAAGTAAGAAAATATATACGCTGGATATTACTTCTTTAATTGCGGGCGCAAAGTATAAAGGGGAGTTTGAAGAAAGATTGAAAGCAGTTATAAAAGAAGTAGCTAGCTCGGATGGAGATATTATTTTATTTATTGATGAAATTCATACGCTGATTGGTGCAGGTGGCGGCGGCGGCGGAATGGATGCCGCTAATATTTTAAAGCCTGCATTAGCAAGAGGGGAGCTACATGCAATAGGTGCAACGACTATAGACGAGTACCAAAAATATTTTGAAAAGGACAAAGCGCTAGTTCGTAGATTCCAAACAGTAACGGTAGATGAACCAAGTATAGAAGATTCTATTTCTATATTAAGAGGTTTGCAAGAACGATATGAAGTCTTTCACAAAATTCAAATACAAGATGAGGCTTTAATTGCGGCGGCAGAGTTATCAGATAGGTATATCGCAGACCGATTTTTACCAGATAAAGCGATTGATTTAATTGATGAAGCAGCAGCTAAAATGCGCTTAGAGTTAGATTCTGTTCCAGAAGAAATAGATGAATGGGATAGAAAAGTACGTCAGTTAGAAATAGAAAAAGCAGCAATTACTAGAGAGGGTGGCGAAAAGAAACTAAATGCCATCAAGGAACAAATGGCGAATGCCAAAGAGCAATTAGAAAGTATTACGGCTGCTTGGATGAACGAAAAAGAGATCGTTGATACCGTTCAAAATATTAAAAAAACAATAGAAGAACTAGAACAAGAGGCGGATAAAGCAGAGCGAGAAAGTGATTTTGAATTGGTGGCGAAAATTCGTTACGGTCAAATCAAAGAAAAAGAAACGATGCTAAAGGTAGCGGAGGAAAAGCTAATGAATCTTCCGGATGGTTCTAGATTTACCAATGAAGCAGTTACCGCCAATGATATAGCAGAAGTAGTGGCTAGATGGACGGGTATTCCAGTAGCAAAAATGTTGAAGAGTGAGAAAGAAAAGCTATTGCGCTTAGAAGATGAAATTGGACAACGATTAGTTGGTCAGCATGAAGCGGTTGTAGCCGTATGTGATGCGGTCCGTCGAAGTCGATCAGGCTTGCAAGATACTGGTAGACCGATTGGTTCTTTTATCTTTTTAGGGCCAACAGGTGTTGGTAAAACGGAGCTGGCCAAGTCCTTAGCAGAAGTTTTATTCAATGACGAAAAAGCGATCACTCGAATAGATATGAGTGAGTACCAAGAACGTCATGCAGTATCTCGTTTAGTAGGAGCGCCTCCGGGATATGTGGGCTATGACGAAGGAGGGCAATTGACGGAAGCAGTACGACGTCGCCCATATTCAATCATCTTATTGGATGAAATTGAAAAGGCGCATCCTGATACCTTCAATATTTTATTACAGGTATTAGATGATGGTCGTTTAACAGATAATCGAGGTCGAGTAGCGGATTTCAAAAACACGATTATCATTATGACTTCCAATATGGGAGCAGAAGTGATTTTAGAAAATTTTGAAGATTTGGAAGCGGTCGGCGAAGATCATCGAGCGGATATTCTAGAAACGACGAGGTTAGAAGTGTTTGATTTATTAAAAGAGCATTTACGACCAGAGTTCTTGAATCGGATAGATGAGAAAATTATGTTCTTGCCTTTGACTAGAGCGGAGATCAAAACGATACTAGGCTTTATGTTACGTAAGACGCGTAAGATGCTAGGGCGCCAAGATCTGAAAATAGAGATTAGTGATAAGGCAATGGATTTATTGGCAGATTTAGGCTATGATCCACAATTTGGTGCTAGACCAATGAAGCGGGTCTTGCAAAAAGAAGTAGTCGATAAATTATCTAAAAAGCTCTTAGGTGGAGAGTATGTAGCGGGTACTACGATATACGTACATACAAATAAAACAGGACTAATCTTTGATGATAAGCCACATCCTGGGCAATCAGATCCTTCTAAGGGATTTGCTAAAAAGGCAGCGCCAGCAAAGGCACCAGCTAAACCAGCAGCTACAAAAGCTAATGAAGAATTGTTAGCAGCTAAACGGAAAAAACAATTAGAGGAGTTAAAGAAAGCGACAGATGATGTAGTGAAGTCTACAAAAGATTTGGATAAGTCGAATGGGAAGAAGGAGTAGGAGTTTCTGATGAGATTTAATTAAAAACAAAAAGGCACAGAGGATTTATTCTCTGTGCCTTTTCGCTTTCGTTTAGGATCGTCGAAGTTTGTAACTTCGATGCGGTATGATTATCGTATGGCATCGAGGTGGAACTACTTTGAAATTGGCAATCTATTAAGATTAACAGAAAAGCGCTCTCCCTTGGGGGTTGGGGTGATTGGTTCTGGCAATCATAAATCATAGTTCATAAATCATACATCATAAATCTGTTAATTAGTCAAAATCAGACTGATATATGATTTATGATGTAAGATATATGATGTAAGATTTGCATGCACA
>JALZWC010000647.1 GCA_023300255.1 Saprospiraceae bacterium
TGCAAAATAACTTCGTAATTTAGGCTGCTTCTTTTGTCCTTATTTTTTACTTTGTAAACAGTCTCTATATCAACATAGCTCCTATTTACTAAGCAAAAAATAAGACCAAAATAAACTACCCTAATTTTACGACCTTATTTCGCACACGTTCCTTATCCTTTTTTTATGAAAAACGAACATTCTTAGTTAGCACGACTCCATCTGACACCTGACCCCTCGCTCCTGACACCTGAGTAGTTACCTTGAAATACTAATTTTTGAATAAACAAGTAGTCTATATAATTACATAAATATAATTATGTAGTCCTCTAATTGTCAGTTTATTCGAAGAATATAGGTCTTATTAAGAGGTGAATATTTAATAATATTATTTATATTTTTACAATTTCTATAGCTAGAAACTATAACTTTCTGCTAATTTATTCGTTTAATAACCAAACCGTAGTATTAGATATAAGCAATATTTTTATTTGACTATTATATCCTTTTTATTGAATATTACGGTTACTCCTGATTCCATCCAGCTATTAATATTGTCTTAACTACAACCTACGATTCCTAAAAAAAAAACTAACTATCCTTACATCGTAGGGGGTATATATATGAAACCACTTCAATTACTTTTATTATTCTTATTCGCAATCTCTAGTTACCATGTAACTGGTCAGAACTGTACGCTCAGTTTTGATGGCGAAACAGAATTATGTTCTAATGGGAGCAACACCTACCTTTCTACAATTCCCGCAAGTATTCAATCTGTTGAGTGGCAATTAGATGGCCAAGCTATTTCTGTAGAAGAAAATCCAAGTATAAGTTGGGAAACCTATGGAAGTGGAACCTTTGATTTATGCTTGACAACTGCTAATTCTTGTAATAATGATTCCGTTGATCCTTTTTGTCAGACGATAATAGTTTCTTTACCTGTTCGTTTGGATAGCACAATTGTACTTTGTAGCGGTAAATTTATTGATGTCTTAAACCCAGTTACAGGGAGGAGAGATACTGCTTTTTCCCAAACAGGAATTCATGAACTTATTCATAAAGACATTAGTGGATGCGATAGCGTTATTATTACTTATGATTTGACAATAGAACAATTGGAAACGGAAGTTTATCCTTTTGTTTCCATTTGTGCGGGAGAACCTTATGAAATTGGTGATTCTACCTTTTATACATCAGGTCAGAAGCAATTATTCCTACGAGATCAAGATGGCTGTTTAATAAACATTAATTTTGAATTAGAGGTCAGAGATTCCATAAAAACAATTATGCCTGTGTTTATGTGCTTAGAGGATGCACCATTTGAAATATGGGATACCACCTTTAATGAGACAGGCATTTTTCAGAAAGTCTATACTGCAGCTGATGGTTGTGATAGTACTTCTATTATAGATTTAGTTGTTTTTTCGCTTATTGATACGCTACTAGTTGATACCCTCTGTGCAGAGGATGTTTATCCTATTGGTGATACGGTTTTTATTACGAGTGGGACACATGTGTATACCTTTGAAAATGGTAGTTCTCAAGGTTGCGATAGTATAGTTACCATTGATTTGATCATCAAAGAAGAAATAAGAGAGAATATATCATTGGAATTGTGCGAAGGAGAAATTTTGCCTATAGATCAAGATATAGTAACATTAGATACTATACCAGATACAGACATTGTAGGAGTGGAAAATGTGATTGGAACTGCTATTTCTGTAAATGGCTGCGATAGTACGATTTATTATGAGATTACTATTAATCCAACTCATTATACACAAATAGATACTACTTTATGTTTTGATAGCTCTATTACTATTGGAGGAAATGTATTCTTTTCAAACACAACGAATATAATTACTTTAATGAATCAGTATGGTTGTGATAGTATTGTTGATTATAAAGTTAGATCATCAGCAACCAAACCAATAGAATTTACCTTTAAACAAACAATCTGTCCAGAGACAGATGATTTATTTATTGGAGATTCATTAATATCAGAAACGGGACATTATGAAATTATCTTAACAAGTTATCTTGGTTGTGATAGTCTGGTGATTGCCGACATCATTGCTCATAAAGAGGAAGATTTAACCTATATCTATGAAGATGTATTATGTACAGGAACGACCTACGATAAAATAGAAGGGCGATTTCTTACCACTGGAGGAGTTTATATGTTCGATCATTTGGAATCAGCAAGTACTGGTTGTGATAGTATTATCATTTTAACTTTAATTGAAAATGAAGGAGAAAAATCTAATGAAAGTGTGGTAGAAGATATATGTGCAGGTGATTTCTTTGTTCATCCAGATTTTCCAAAAGATACTTTAAGGACCGAAAGTGTCCATCCATTATCCAAAATATTTCCAGAGACTTGTGAAAATTTCGATTTAGAAGTAACCATCATCTTTAAGGATTCTATTCATGTTTCTAAAAGTGAAATATTATGCGATGGAGATAGTATTGCAGTAGGCACTAGGTTTTATAAGGAAGAAGGGATTTTTGTAGATACGCTTCAAAGAAGCGGACCTATTGGCTGTGATAGTATCGTTACCACGACTATTCAGATAAGAGATTGTAATATAGAAATTGTAGAAGAAGTCAAACCTTCCGCATGTAATGGAGAGCGTACAGGTAGTATTCAATTTGAGGTAGTAGTCGGTAAGCCACCTTTTATCTATGAACTAGCATTACCTGAAAATGGAATTATTGAAACAGGAATGATAGATAACCTGCAAGAAATAATACAATTCGATAGCCTTACCATTGGTACTTATACGTTGACTATAAAAGATACAGTCAATGCTTTTAAAGAGTTTATTTTAGAAGTAGAGCAGCCGAACGAATTCAATGTAAATTGGAATCCTTCTGAGCATAACCAATTTAATGTCGCCTGCCAAGGAGATGAAGATGGTACTTTGGAAGTATTGGCAGAAGGTGGTACTGCTCCTTATGATTATATTTGGAGCAATGGTTCAATCACGGCCTCCTTATCTGATCTTTCTGCTGGGGTATATACGGTAACCATCACGGATGAGATGGACTGTGAATATATAGAATCGTTTGAGATGATTCAACCAGACTCTCTCTCTCCAAATATTACAGTAGACTTACCCAACTGTTCTGATTTGTCAGCAGGAGAAATTGTAGTACGATCTACGGATGGTGGAGTAGCTCCTTATTCTTACAAGATGGGCGGCTATGATAGTTTTTCTACAGAACGAAGGTATGGAACTTTAAGCCCTGGGAAATATACCTTAGTCACAATGGATGATAATGGATGTATTTCAGAGTTTGTAGCTGAATTGCCTGAACCTGAGATTCCTGAATTATTGTTTGATCCAGATATTTTTATTGATCTTGGAGAGGAAGTGGCTATAGACATACAAGCTACTGTTCCATTAGTCCGCACAGAATGGGATGGACCAGAGGGATTGTCTTGCTATGATTGTGAAGATCCAACGATACAACCAATTGATTCTAAAATTTTTATGGTCTCTGTTGTTTCTGTAGATAGTTGTGTTACTTCTAAAGAGTTGACGATACATGTCAATAAAAAGAGAGATGTTTTTGTACCTAATATATTTAGTCCAAATGGAGATGGTTTGAATGATCATTTAGTTATCCACGGTGGTCCCGAAGTTTTGAGTATTCTAAATTTTGAGGTATACGATAGATGGGGTTCTAAAGTGTTTTCAAGAACCAATCTTGCGCCTAATACCGAGGAAGGTGCATGGGATGGCACATTTGCAGGTAAGCGTATGCGAGCTGGCAGTTTTGTGTGGATGGCCCAAATTTCTTTTATTGATGGAGAGGTATTGGAGTATTATGGGGATGTGGTGATTAAGTAGGTATAAAGTATAAAGTAGTAGGTATAAAGTGTTAAATGCTGATACTTTTAAAATGCTGATTATTAATAGTTGAAGTAACAGATATAAAAGCAGTAGTCTGGCAAATTTGCCGTCGGATGGCTACTGCCGTCCGATGGCAATGAACATCTTATCATCGGACGGCGGTAGCCATCCGACGATAAGATTTTGGACACAATACACAGGTGCTCAGTGACAACGATTACAACCTGCTCCTCCATTACGTCGGGGCTTACCCACAAATAATTGCTTTCCTCTCTTTCGCCAAATCATCCGTCAACATTAACTGGAAGGACTACTTAATCCAACTTGTAGCATTTATTTTTTTCATTCCTTAGATGAAAGAGTCCTAGAGTTTAGTCTTTATTTTGTATGTTGGTTTCTTTATCAATATCAAAACAGACTAGCTATGCTAAAAAAAGGCCTCCTCTTCTTTTTTTTCTTCCTGTTTATAATCATAGTGGGTGGCTACTCCTATATACAGCGTCGCCTCACCCAACTTGCTCCTAGTCCAACAATCATTGAATCTCCTACTACTATTATCGGTTTCAACCACATTGGACTAGTCGTAAAAGATCTAGATACCATGCTAGATTTCTATCAAAGAGCAACCAATTTTGAATTAATAAAGAGAGAAAAAATTAACCAAAGTAGTGCTGCCAATACCCTTTTTAACCAAGATAGCATTAGCTATGAAGTAGCGATTTTAAAATCGCCGAATATGCTTTTAGAGTTGACAGCATTTGATAATCAAATAGATACAGTCCTTCAAAAAATGCCTCCTCAAGGGCCAGGGATGACACATACTTGTTATCAATCTGCGGGAGGGAATTCGGGCTACGATAAATTTGTAAAAGCAGGGGTGGACCTATTGAGTCGTGGAGATCAACCAATTGACTTAGGTGGGTATGGCGTTACTTATGCCTATGCCTATGACCCAGAAGGCAATATGCTAGAGTTAGAACAAATGTCCAACTTAGTAATTCGCTTAAAGATTGGCAAAAGTTGGGCAGACGAAAAAGAACTATGGATGACTCAAGTGGGCATTCTAAGTCCTAATATTCAAAGGCTAACTAAATTCTACCAAGAAGTATTAGAAATTGAACCCTATAGAGTTGGGACCTATAGTGGTAATCCTGCTATTGCCGAAATCGCCGACTTAGATGATTTAGCATTTCAAGGTGCTTGGTTTATGCTAGATGGCAAAGAAAAAAAGCTAGAACTGATGCAATATGAACCACCTCATGCTACGCCTAATACGACCTATAAAAGAAAGCCGACGGACTTAGGTTATTCCTATTCTTTTGAAGTTGGTGATATTCAAAAAGAGTACCAGCGCCTGAAGTCAAAAGGAGTAATATTTTTGAGCGAACCACAGCAACTGGGCGAATTTTGGATGGTGTATGCCAATGATATAGATGGGAATGTGTTCTCTTTGCGACAGGTAATTGATAGTGCCTATTCTGCACAGAATTTGTGATATTAATCGGCAAATTTATCCAAACCACAAAAGTAGTTGACATTTCTTATCTCTAAGATACGAAGAACATCAAGTATAACTCGCTTTGTATCTTCGTGTCTTTGTGGCAATGTCAACCAACTAGATAAACTTGTTGAATAATCGCGTATAAAAACTTAAAAAATCCGTGTCTCAGCGCCTAAGTGTTCAACTGTCAGCATCTAGTAAAAAACTCAGTACCTCCATTATGAAAAAGATATTACTTGGCATGCTCTTCCTCTTCGCCCTCCTCCTTGTCGGCGTTGCCTTATGGTTCAATCATCAAATTACGAATGTGGCTAAAGAATCGATTACAGCAGATATGGATGCTAAAAAGTTATTTGATACTAGATGTGGTATTTGTCATAATGGAGGAAGCCCAGAAGCGCCCTTATTATCAGCATTACAACTACTACCAGAAGCACAAATTCTTACTGCGATGAAAACGGGTGTTATGAGAAATCAAGCGTCCCTGTTAACGGATGATCAACATCAGCAGTTAGCAGCTTATATCTCAAAAGTGGATAAAAAGGATTTGAGAAACGAAGTAATCAAAGGTCTATGTGCTAAGGAAAATCTAGCCTCGAATAATACAGATGGGCCTCAAATTGATGGATGGGGTTTGGGGCATAAAAATCATCGTTATTATAATCAACCAGATTTGAAAATTAATGCTAGTAATGTAGGGGATTTAGAATTGAGCTGGGCATTTGCCTATCCCAATTCTTCACGGGCCAGAGTACAACCAACCATTACAGGAAATACACTTTTTACGGCAAGCCAATTAGGCACCGTCTATGCTTTAGATCGACACACAGGTTGTATCCGTTGGACCTATCAAGCGAATGCAGAAATTAGAAGTGCCTTGGTGATTGATAGAGATAGTATTGGCAAAGCTAGTCGACTTTACTTTAGTGATTTTAATGCCTTTGTTTATGCACTAGATTTGAACACACAAAAATTATTATGGAAAGTAAAGATTGACAATCATCCAAATGCAACGATTACAGGTACCCTAAGTGTATTTGAAGACCGCTTATATATTCCTGTATCTTCTACAGAAATTATTGAATCCATTAACGAAAATTATTCATGTTGTACGTTTAGAGGATCGATGGTTGCCTTAAATAAAGAAGATGGTTCTATGGTTTGGAAAACGTATACGATTCCAGAAGCACCTAGTCAACAAGGAACGAATAGGGAAGGTGTGCCTAGAATGGGTCCTGCTGGTGCACCTATATGGACGGGGGTAACGATAGATACGTTCAGAAGAGTATTATACATAGGAACGGGAGAAAATTATACACGTCCTACCACCAATACAAGTGATGCGATCATTGCTTTTTCTTTGGATAACGGAGCTATCAAATGGGTACAACAGACCATGACAGAAGATGCATGGAATGGAGCCTGTGTTACCTTATTTAGTCGGGCAAATTGTCCAGAAGAAGATGGTCCAGATGCAGACTACGGTGCTCCTCCAATTTTAGTCAATTCAGGTGGACGGGATTTACTGTTAGCTGGACAAAAATCGGGAGCGGTTTATGCAATGGACCCAGATAATCAAGGCGCTATTATTTGGGAACAACAAGTAGGTAGAGGTGGAACGATGGGAGGTATTCATTGGGGAATGGCCACCGACGAAACCACTTTATTTGTCCCCATTAATGATCGAGGGCTTTATGGGATCAATAAAGAAATTCCTAAAAAACCTGGTTTGCATGCGCTTAATGTAGCAGATGGCAAAAAACTATGGGCGACTATAGAAGAAGATCGTTGTCCTAGTTTTACGCTTAGAGGTTGTGGTCCTGGGATATCGGCAGCTATAACGCTTACACCAGAAGTCGTTTATGGTGGAGCTTTAGATGGGGTTATGAAAGCTTATGCAGCGGAGGATGGTCGAGAACTTTGGGCCTATGATACCAAACGAGATTATGAAGCAGTCAATGGGGTAAAAGCTTTTGGTGGTGCTATTGATTCAGATGGACCTATCGTGCTTGGTAAGCAAATGTTCATCTCTTCTGGTTATGCTAAATTTGGAGAAAAGGAAGGAAACGTTTTGTTGGCTTTTGCTTTGAAGGAATAATATTCATACCTTATCAGACACGATCAGGAAAGCAATTTTTGTACATTGGGAGAATTGAGAATAGGGTGCGATAGAAGAGAAGAATGTCTGAATAATGACAGTTAATGCTATTACTGTGCGCTCTTTTAAATTCTATAATACTTCTTTAGGAATATTTGGTTAAAGTAGGTTAGGTTTAAGGAATAATTCTTATTCTTTAAATAAATATTTATTAATATTTTGTTTTTAACAGAATATTGAAACTTCCTTTGAAACCAAACAACAAATAGAATAGAGCGTAGAGAAGTGCGGGCAGAGATGTATATCGTTTAAAAAAATTAGACCCTCATATTAGAGGAAATACATACCCGCTCTCTATTCTAGAACTATATGGTTTGAGTGTATAAAAATTAGTGAAACTTAAATGTATTAAAAATAATGCAATATAAATAACACATAGAAACATAGTTCATATAGGTGTTTCTATGTGGTTAAAAACCTATCTAGTATGTTGAGTCATATTTAGATTCCTCCAATTCCTTATACACTCATATGGTTTTAAAGAAATTTCCTAACTTTTAAATTAGTCAATTATGCGGAAAATGTACTTTTCAAATTTTCTATCCTTAGCAATCGTCTTATTGATGTTTGTGGCATGTGAAAAAGAGGCGATTCAACCAAGTCCTATACAAGCAGTAGTCTTAACAGAATCAGAGCAAGCCCTAAAGTTTTTGAATGAATTAACGACTCCTTTACCCTTAGCATCATTAAAAATAGATCATACTACGCATAAGGTGAATGGTTATTTTATTGATAGCGATGCGAATCTTAGAAAAATTAGTATAGAGGATGCTCCTTATTTAGGGATGGATGAAATTACCTTAGACGGATATTTCATGGAACAATTACAGCTTGCAAGTGAGCTGGTCTCAGAGTTGGAACCTATAGAGGTTGTTACGCACCTAAGAGCGGCTATGAATTTAGAGTTGCAAACTAAATTTACGGTAAAAGAAGAGGTAACTAATAGTGAGATTTTGGTATTCCTTAGACAAAATCTACAAGGCAATAACCACAATAGAGATTGTGTAGGTGGTAATAGACATTCCATAGGAGGTACTTATAATAAAATCTTGATAGCAGGAAGTGGACAAATTAATTATGAGGCAAATACAACAATAGAAAAATCATTAGTAGAGTGGATGAAGTCGCTAGAAAAGTTAGCTAGTAATTAAAACAGAATAGAGAGTAGAGAATAGAGAACAGAGATGTATTTCGTTTGAAAACAACGGTATTTCGTATATTTTAAACGAAATACGTCTCTATTGCGCACCCGCCTGACAGCAGTCGCACTAGTCTGCTCTTGCTTCTCTATTTTAAAACCTGTATGACTTTAGGAACGATGTAGAAATAAGTTTAGATTCTTGGGTAGATTATTTTGGTCTTAATTTTCTTAAAAAAATCCTTGTATAGTTGTTCTATAGAAGTATTTTTTAAAGT
>JALZWC010000648.1 GCA_023300255.1 Saprospiraceae bacterium
CCTCTAAGAAGTCCTGAAAAAAGAACCGTAGCCCAGCTATGCTTAGTTTTTTAGAATTCCTTAGAGTAAAAAATGACTAGCTTAAAACGACCAATTTATTCTCACTTTTTGCCTTAATGATTCCCCTAAGTCTTCGTGTTCTTGGGGGAAGTTGGTTTGGTTTGATTGGTCTTCGGTTTAGAGTAATTAACTTAAAGTAATTTTTAACTATTTTAGAAAGGTTCTGTCCTTTCTTTTTGGCATATTTCTTTACGACTTTAATAATATCTTTTTTAATAGTTAATTTTAATTTCGCCTTCATGATTTTATACGACAACTTTTAGAATAAGACAAATGCTTAGCGATGGTGCTAATAAGGAAGATATTGTAGCTTATCTAAATGATAAAAATATTCCTGCTGATGAAATAACACTCAATTTGATTGCAGAAAAAATACTTCAAAATACACCAAAACAAGGTTACTTAACTATATCTAATGCGTTACAATGGAGATTGCAATATGGTAGAGTGGTAAAATTGAACGAAAAGGTTAATGGTATTTTTAAACTAATTGATAAAGTAACCTAATGACAATTTTTGAAGCAAATATTTCGATATCATTAATTGATTTTTTTAAGTCAAATCTGAAAAATATAGATTCTCTTGAACGAGCTAATTTTTTTTTAAAAGAAATTAGTGGGATTAATTCTTTTTTTAAGAATAAGGAAGAACTTATGGAATTAAAAAAAAGAATTGAAGAAGATATATCGATTATTAAAGAACCTAATAGAAGAGCTTATGGAGATTTTCAAACGAATGAAGATTTAGCCAATAACATTGTAAAGTATCTTTCAAAAAGAAGAGTATCACCAGAGTTTGTTATTGAGCCAACTTGTGGAAAAGGAAGATTTATTCTAGCTGCTCTTAAACAGTTTAAAGGAATAAAAAAAATAGTTGGAGTTGAAATTTATTACCCTTATGTATGGGAAACGAAATTTGGAATACTTGACCTGTTCTTGAATGAAAAACCTACCTGTAAACCAGAAATAGAGATTATCCATGAAGATGTTTTCAATTTTAATTTAGAGGATTTAGCGAAAGAAAACAAGCATCTAAATATATTAGTCATCGGTAATCCACCTTGGGTTACAAACTCAGAACTTAGTACACTCAATTCTAACAATTTACCTCAAAAATCGAATTTCAAAAGTCATAAAGGAATTGATGCGATAACGGGAAAAGGTAATTTTGACATTGGAGAATATATTTCACTACAAATTCTAAGAAATTTTGACGAAAACAAAGGGGGATTTGCCTTTTTAGTGAAAAGCGCAGTTGTAAAAAATATACTGCACAATCAATGGAAATCAAAATATCAAATTGGTAATATTCGCAAGTTAAACATTGATGCAAAAAAGGAATTTAATGTTTCTGTTGATGCTTGTTTATTTTTTACTAAATTCAACTCTTCTGCTGAATACACTTGCCAAGAGATTGATTTTTATTCTCAAGAAGAGATTACTGAATTTGGTTGGCATAAGAATAAATTCGTTTATTCAATAGTTGATTATAACAAGGCTGAAAATCTAGATGGAAAGTCCCCTTTTGTGTGGAGACAAGGAATGAAACATGATTGCTCAAAAATTATGGAACTTGACCGTTTTAATGGTCATTTCATAAATGGATTTAAGCAAGAAGTAAGTCCTGAACAAAATCTACTTTATGGCTTATTAAAGAGTTCAGATTTAAAACATGAAGTCGTTGATTTCTATAGGAAAACAACAATTGTAACACAAAAAAAAGTAGGACAAGATACTAGCTATATAAAGAGAGAATACCCGAAAACATACGATTATTTAGAGAACAATAGAGCATATTTTGATAGACGGAAATCTTCCATCTATCGAGGAAAACCACCATTTTCAATTTTTGGAATTGGAGATTATTCATTCGCAAAATATAAGGTTGCAATTTCAGGAATGTATAAACGGACTACCTTTTCATTAGTGCTTCCAGAAAAGGATAAACCATTAATGCTTGATGATACATGTTATTTCATTGGGTTTAATACAATAAAGGAAGCTAAAATTGCTCAAACAATTTTGAACAGTGATATTGTTCAAGCGTTTTTAAAAGCGATCATTTTTTCTGATGCAAAAAGATCAATTACAAAAGACATTTTGATGAGAATTGATATGGAGAAAGCCTATCATCTTCTTGAGTCTGAGATTAATATATCTGAACATTCAGACTGGAAATTATTTGGGGAGAAATTTAAAGAAGGAAGTTCTAATCAAATGTCATTATTCTCAAATTAAAAAGAAGAAGCATTAAGGAAGAGCATTGTATTTGTATGGTAATAAGTAGGTTATACGTCCAACTTAGACCACCCCACCCGAAACACCACCATCAAACCCACAATAAACAACAGCGCATACTGCACAGGAATATAAGAGAAAACAACGATATGCGTTTTTTCTAATACCCACATAGTAATCAAGGCTGCACCAATCATCATAATCAATCCTGACAGCTTGCCAAATCCTGGGATTGTATCCAAACTAACGGTTCTTTTTACAATAAAAATAGTAGCGATCATGGAAATAATCGGCAAGATTTGCGTGTATATGTCTGTATCGAAAATACTTCTACGCTCGAAACTAAATAGATAAATGCTTAAGGTAATGGCAAATATACCGGGGATAGCGACTAGAAAAATAAGGATAGAATAATAGCTTTGCCAGATCGTCTCTCCTTCTTCTCCTTTGCCTATAACTGTTCCTATTAATGCAGCAATTGGCACCAATAAGAAAAAAGAAAGAATGTAGGATGGGTTATTAGATAATAAGTCAAAAAAATCTTTTAGTGTCATACGTGGGAAATTTCATTTTTAAAACAAGGTTTATATTTCAAAGCCCAAATATAACGCCAAACTGAACAAATGAAAAGGGAAGTAAGTACTTAACACAATTATACATAATACCTAAACACATAGGCACATAGAACATATAGCTATGTGTCCTATGTGTCCTATGTGCCTATGTGTTTAGATAAACTCTAATTGTGTTTTTTATTTCATTGTTACTAAATGTTTTGTATTGGCGCAAGTCAATGCTAAAAACCACTCAGAAAGATAAAATATTTTAAAGGAGTAGCGTTATCCGTTACCGATCCTTAGCCAAAGTAACATCCTCGACAAAAGTGATCACTTCTCCATCAATGAAATCTACTTCTGCTCTTACTATGTATACGCCAAGAGGAAGCGCCTCCCCATTGAAAATACCATCCCAGCCAGTCGATATATCGCCTGGTATTAGATTGGATCGATCATAAACCATCGCACCAAATCGATCAAAAATAGATAAGCGACGAATTGATTGTACGGCAGGACCTCCTTCAATAAAAAAACGATCATTGACCCCATCATTATTAGGGGAGAAGGCATTGGGTATATATATAGGTCGATCAAAATCTACTAATACGCTAATTGTTCCAGAGTCAGAACAACCGCCTGGATTAGTGGCCGTTACTTGGTAGATACCTGAGCGAGAAGGTTTGACTCTTGGATTTGGACAATCATTGCAGGTCAATGTATCTGGTGTCGTCCAAGTATAAATTACTCCTTCTGGAAGGGAGGCAAAAACATTGAGTTGTATTTCTTCTCCTAAAGTGACGATTTGATCTTCACTAACAATTAAAGAAAATTCTCCAGGTTCCTCTATGCTTCCTTCCGTTGACACTTCGCATCCACTATTATCCCTCACAAATAAAGTGTAATCTCCTGAGGCCAGATTTTGAATAGTTGGACTGGTTTGGAAAGATTGCCCTTCCAAGCTATAGGTATAGGGGGCAGACCCACCAATTCCTTGGAGCGTAATCGCTCCATCTGTATTGCCAAAACAAAATACATTTTGTACTTCTGGTGGTCCTACGGATAACTCATTGGGTTCGGCTATCAGACCATTTTGAGTATTTGTACAACCGTTTATATCTGTAACAGTGATAACATAGATGCCTTCTTCTAGATTAGAGATAGAGGCGATATTATCTCCATTATTCCATTCATATCCATAACCACCTGAACCACCACTCACACTTGTAGTGAAGGCGCCGTCTATTTCTCCAAAGCAACTGATATTAGAACCTGCTAGATTGATTGTTATAGAGTCTGGTTCTAGTATTGTTGTATCTATGAGTCCTATACAATTTTCGGCATCTCTTATTTCAATGTTATAATTATCAGCAGACAAGTCTTCCAAAGTGATTGTATTGCCATTTTCATTTGGCGCAGTAATTACATCGGTATTATTAATGATACTTAATAGAGGCCCATTACCATCATGATTCAAAACAATTGAACCATCTTCCTCTCCATTACAAGTAGGTTCTGTAATAGTGGTAGAAAGAATATTGACAACCCTTTCAGATAAAGTAACTAAGGAGTCTGTTGTTACACAGTTATTTTCATCTTGTACACTAATGATATAATCGCCTATTGACAAATCATCCGCCTCGTTATTCATTGTAAATCCATTACCTAGGTTATACATATAGTCTCCTGTACCACCTGAAGCAGTTACCGTAATCAGTCCATCTGTGCTCCCACCACAACCTGGAGCGGAAGTAGTAATATTGTTGACCACTATAGGTGTTGGAGCGGCTACTGTAGCGGTTGCATTATTGGTACAGGTAGCTGCATTGGTTACTATAACTGTATAATTTCCAATTGCTAAATTTTGGCGATTATCAGCTGTTATACTATTGTCATCTTCCCACACAATATCCATCACAGCTGCTTCGGATTGAATATCTAAAAGAATGTTACCATCTGCGGTAGTAGAACAGCTGGTACTATCTACCTCTGGTGTTATGATAATCTCATTAACATCCTCGCAACAAGGCTCCATACTAAAGCTAAATTCATTAGCCGCCCCATTAATATTTACAGGAAATGTACAGCCATTATCTAAAGTGACCATTAAATTTACCTCTGGAGTTCCTAAACTATTATAGATTACGTCATGAGGGCCAGGGGTATCCGCAAAGGCTATATCTGCTCCCTCTCCAAAAGTCCAAGCCCAATTGGTAACGGTACCTTGAGAAACTATAACAAAGTCTTCTCCCGATGGGAATGAAATAATATTGCCATAACAACCTTCGGGTATAATAAGAGGTTGCTCAGTTATAACAGAACTGTTGACTGTTGCCGTAGTATCTTTTGTACAGCCTTCCGAGTCTCTTATTGTGATGGTATAATCTGCTGCTGTTAGATCAGAAAGTATAGTTAAATCCCCAAAAGTATTTCCATTATCAATGCTGTATTCAT
Source organism: Saprospiraceae bacterium (assembly GCA_023300255.1). Classification (GTDB taxonomy): domain Bacteria; phylum Bacteroidota; class Bacteroidia; order Chitinophagales; family Saprospiraceae; genus JAFMDF01. Next base: position 5,306 of record JALZWC010000648.1, read on the forward strand.
AATCCCCTGCGCCGCCTGTTACCTCTATTTGTATAGATCCTACAGGATCACTCGGACAATCTACTGCTAAGGCATTGATGGACGTAATGGTAATTGGTGGTGGATTAATAACAGAAAAATTTATTGTGTCACTACTACATCCTTCGTCATCTGTTACAATCACGTTATAGGCTCCATCTCCTAAATTATCAATCGTTCGTTCTGATGTACCATTACTCCATGCATAGGTATAGTTGCCAGAACCACCAGAAGCGGTAATGATCGTAGATCCGTTTGTATCTCCAAAGCAACTTAATCTTACAGGTTCTACAATAGCTCTAATTCTATCAGGTTCATCTATAGAAAAGGTAGGAACCATTCCTTGACAATTATTCGCATCGTATATTTCTAGCATATAATCCCCCTTAGATAAAGTCGTTAAAGCGGCTGCATCAACAGGACCATTTCCATCAAAAAAATCATATCGAAATGGACCTTCTGCGCCTAAGTCATTAACTACTATTTCAACGCTTCCTGTATTGTCATTAAAACAAGTAAGATTAGTTGTATCAGTGATCGTAATATCTTCAAGAACTAATTCTGTTATTTCTATTCCTGGTACTGCTGCCGTACATCCATTAGCATCGGTGACGGTAACGGTATAACCTCCTATACCTAAGCCCATCATCGTCCCTGTATCATTATTACCAATAGGGCCAGTTGGTTGGAAGAATTCAAAATTGTAAGGCGCACTTCCTCCTGATGCAGTGACGGTAATGCTGCCGTCGAGTTCGCCACCGCAGGTAGCGAGTGTAGTAGTATTTGTCGTCTCAATAGCGGAAGGACTGGTAATGGTTTCGTTGATTAACTCATCAATAATACAGCCAACGGAATCTCTAATGGTGATGGTATAATCTCCCTCTGATAAATCAGTTAATGATAGGGTATCATTGTTGGATGGGAATTCTTGAAAAGTGATGCCATCTTCACTGTAAGAGTAAGGCGCCATGCCACCCGTTATGACAATATTGAGTTGTCCATCATCCATACCGCCACAACTTAAACTAATAGCATTAACGGTGGCAATGAGAGAATCAGGCTCACTGATGAATACATCATCCATGTATGGGCAGCCATTAGCATCTGTTACTGTAACACCATAGACGCCTGGTGATAAATTTTCAATTTCATCAGAGGTTGCACCTGTACTCCAAAGGTATTCGTAAGTTGGTGTCCCTCCACTTGGAATAGCAATAAGAGATCCTGTACTACTTCCGTGGCAATCGACAAAAGCATTACCATCAACCAAAGCAAAGACTGCTTCTGGTTCAGTTATCGTTACGTCAATAGTTCCTATACAGCCATTGTCATCTGTTACTGTGACAACATAGGCTGCATCATTATTACCAGGTATTTGAGAGAGTATAGCTTCTCCGCCAGTTAATCCGTTTCCAAAGTTGTAGGTAAATGGAGCTGCACCACCAAGCATTTCTGTGATGACAATGCTACCATTTATTGTATCCTTACAAGAAGCATTTTGCGGGGAAGAAGCTACTAATTCTAATTGTAAGGAATCAATGGAGGTACTTTCCATAACGATACATCCACTAGCATCCTGTACGGAAATTTGATAGGTTCCAAATGGCAAATTGTCTATAGTATCTGCTGTTACAAAGTCTTGAATAATTCCATAATTATATTCGTAGGGTGCCTCTCCTCCAGATGCTTGGACTGTTATCTTTCCTGCGCTAGGATTATTACATGCTCTAACGGGAGAAGTGATTAAAGTAATAGTTAGGACATTATCTGTGGCTAAATTCACTGCGATAGAATCTTTACATCCAGCAGTGTTTTCTACTTTGATTTGATAAATAGCTGGCTCTAGTTGCGTAAGCATTTCTGCCATTTCCATTGGGTCGTGCGACCAGTCGACGGTATATGGAAGAGTGGATGGATTGGCTACGGATACATCAATTTCACCAGTAGGCATACTTTGACAGCTAGCTGTTATTACTCTAGTGGTATCTACATCAATATTGTTTTCTGAATCACAACAAGCTTCAATATCAAAGGTATATTCTGTTACTACTCTACAGCCCAAATCTGTTTCAAGGGTTAGTTGGACGGTCTTAGAACCAGTATTGGCATAGTCGATGATTGGTACCCAACCATCGTTTACAATCGTATCCGTTATATTGGCATCGTCTCCAAAAGTCCACTCAGATTGAATAATATTAGCATTATCTATAGGTTGAAGAACTATCGTTTTTGGAGCGCCAAAACAATCCCCTCCTGTGTGTGTAATTACTGGTTTTGGACCTTCAAAATCACTAGTACCTCCAAAGGATAAGGTAAAAGCATTATCATCACTGGTAGTATGTATCAACAGCGCGTATATATCTCCTTCGAACAGATCAATCACATTATCAAAAGACTCTGGGCAAGACATAGTACTAGGTGTGGTGGCTAATCCAGTAGGTCCTGGACAAGTGGCAGGAGAATTTCTAATAATAGTTTCATCTCCTCGATCTTCTCTGAAATTAAAGCTTTCGAATAAAACAAAATCGAAATTGACGTCTGGATTATCTGGAGTAATCGTAAAGGTAAGCGGACCGTCACTGCCGACTGTCCAAGCTACCCATATAGAATTAACTTCTGGATCAATACCTGGGTCCGTTGCAGTAGGCGTACCACTTCCTGAAAATGCGGGAAAGCTAAGTTGATCTGTATCACATAATACCACAGCGCTTTCTATATCAGGGCCTGCGGAAGCGCCATTAGAAAGTACTATCTGACTCCATGTAATAGAACTATTGATAAATAATCCAATTAGTAAAATGATTAATTCCTTGTGCGTCTTCTTCATATCCGTATAACTTGGGAGCTGTCTTAAGAGTATATTTAATTAGAATCGCTAGTTTAGCATAACTTGTTGATAATCCTATCTAATTTTCAGCAAACGATTCGCATATTCAATTGATATTGAACGCTTTTATTATGAAAATCGTCTATATAGACCAACAAAAGTAAAGGAAATGTCTATAGTTTGGCGTATAAGTGAAAGAGTCAAAATAAGATGAGCAGTTAGGTGAAGTAATTTTTTCTTTTAAGGATTCTTTAAAAATCCTTACATAGCCTAGCTATGTAAGGATTTTTAAAGATTTCTTAGAAGTAAAAAGGACTAGTATAATAGTTCAGATTATTCTGATTCTTTCACTAAATAAATACTTGGACAAAATTAAACGTAATATCTAAACACATAGGCACATAGAGCACATAGCCTATGTACCTATGTGTTTAGATAAAATTTTAATTGTGTTCTTTAATTTTGTTCTAGCACTTACTAAATACAAAAGCCGCAGTTTCTGTAGAAACTACGGCTTTTATAAAGAGGAATATAGTACGTTAAATAACAATTTATCAACTATTCAATACCATGCATCATTTTCTTCATAAATCCATTCATCAACATTAATACGACTGCTGCGCCAATAGGAATGAACGTAAAGATTAAGAAGAAAGTAGACATACTATTATCTTCTACAATTTGGTCAATATAACTACCAGTCATACCACCAGCCCAGTTGGCAATGAAATTGGCAACAAACCATACACCAAACATTAAACCGATCAAACGAACAGGTGCTAGCTTACTCACATAAGATAAACCTACAGGAGAAACACACAATTCACCTAGTGTATGAAATAGATAGGCTAATATCAACCAAACCATACTAACAGAAGCTGTTTTAGCGCCTTGTGGAATATCGGAACTACCATATGCTAGAATAGCAAAGCCAAGACCAACTAGTAATAGGCCTAAAGCAAACTTCATTGGTCCAGAGGTAATAATACCTTTTTCCCAAAATTTAGAAATTAAAGGAGCAAGGGTGATTATAAAGAAAGAGTTTAAAATCGAGAACCAAGAAGCAGGAACTTCTGTTGCATCAGCTTTAAATTCTCGATATAACATCCAAACAACAATTGTCCAGATAATCGCAAAACTAATTCCTAGAATAATATTAGAAATAGCTATATCTTTAAAAGTGACACTAAATAATTTGAATAGTACCCAAGTAATAACGGATAGAGAACCAACAGTCAATAAGGTATTCGCTAATTTAAAAGTCAATGCACCACTACCTGTTAAGTCTCTAGAAGTATAATCGCCAGCAAATACGGTCATAGAACCACCCGCTTGCTCAAATGCCCACCAAAAGAATACGGTAAAGAAAGTTAAAATAATAATTACCCAAACTCTATCTTTCTCTATCTTCGTCAAGCTAGGATCTGTTACAATATATCCTATAATACCGACAACACTACCAAATAAGATAGGTGGAATCCAATTAGCATTTATGATATTCAAAATAGACGTTGATTCCGTGGCAGGAATCAGAAAATAAATAACTGCTGTTAATGCTACGCCAACACCTGCCCACAAACCTAATCTGGAAGAAGCATTGCTATTTTCTAATACTTGTTGTTTTGTTGGCGCAATGGTTGACTTTGTAGGCGTTAATCCAATTTCTCCAAAGATGCTTTGTCCGAACCAAAATTGAAGCATTCCTAAAAACATAAAGATACCCGCTAATCCAAATCCATAACTCCAACCAATTTTTTCTCCGATATAGCCACAAAGCAAAATACCTAGAAAGGCACCAGCATTAATCCCCATATAGAAAATAGTATAGGCAGAATCTTTCTTAGATTCGTCGGTATATAGCTGACCGACTATAGAAGAAATATTAGGTTTAAACAAACCATTTCCAATAATCAAACAACCCAGACCTGCATAAAAAAAGGAGGGTATTCCCTCCATGGCCATGCAGGCATGCCCTATTGCCATAATCAATGCACCTAGGACGACGGCTTTTCTATACCCCGTAAATTTATCCGCAATAATACCACCGATTAAAGGAGTCATGTAGACAAGACCTGTATATAAAGCATATAATTGTAAGGCATCTTTCCTTTCCCATCCATATCCTCCATCCATAAGGGAAGAGGTTAGGAATAATACTAATAGGGCCCGCATACCATAATAAGAAAATCGCTCCCACATTTCTGTGAAAAATAAGACAAACAAACTCGCTGGATGATCCAGGATTGTTTGTTTTTTGATAATCGAATCGCCAAACTTTTCTGCCATAATTTAGTTAATTGTTAGGAATGTATAGAATATATTTATCTATATATTTGCCATATGAAATAGATCAAAAGCGAAAAATAGTAAGTAAATTGGTAGCTTAATCTTTTGTCTAAGTCCTAAAATTAATTTTTTTTAGTTTAAATTAGGAAAAGAGTACCATTTAATTTTGTTTTTGTTGAAGAACCTCCTTTAAATATAGATTACGTTAATCACTCACATTATGTTATTGCCGAGGATATTTCAAATTATACTATTAATATTCAACTATAAAAAATATCAATGTCCAAGCCATACAAGTTTTGTCCTATGTGTACAGCCGCTTTAGCTAAAAATAACGAAGGTTATCAAGCATGTACCAATGAAGAATGCAATTTTGTTCATTACGAAAATCCAACTCCAGTTGTTGGCGCAATTGTAGAATACGAGGAGAATAGTGTCGTATTAGTACAAAATGTAGGTTGGCCTAGTCACTGGTACGGCTTAGTTACTGGTTTTTTAGAAAAGCACGAAAATCCAGATGAGGCAGTACTTCGAGAAATTGAGGAGGAGATTGGTCTTAAAGCAGAACTAATAGAATTTAGAGGACATTATGCTTTTGAGCAGATGAATCAAGTGATCATGATTTATCATGTAAAAGCATCAGGCCCAATTACAAAAGGCGATGAATTGGCGGATTATAAAGTTATTCCGATTGAAAAAGCGAGAGGCTGGGAGGCGGCAACAGGTATTGCTTTGGATAAATGGTTGTTGGAGAAGCGGGGATATTAATTCTTGTTTATTGTCATTATTAGATGATTTTTTTTGGACCTGTCTGCCTGGCGGCTAGACCTATGGTATATACAGGCTACCCGCCTAAGATTGTTCCTTGAGTTTAGTTTGCAGTATGGGCAATCCCTTGTGGTTGCCCCTGCTAAGTAGGGCAACCACAAGGGATTGCCCA
>JALZWC010000649.1 GCA_023300255.1 Saprospiraceae bacterium
ATATAGAATTTATTTTATCCAAAATATATATCCATATTTCTTGTCATTTTGTGACAGAAATAAAATACGAATCTTTAAGAGAATTTACAATTTAATCCACATGAATAAAATATTACTTACACCAACTCCTTATGCAGGGAACTTCTACCCTACTGCACTATTTAGTAATGCACTATTTTATACATTACTACCTTATCTTATTCAGCGATCCACGTCTAAATTTTTCTCTTCTTAAAAATTCGTTTCCTAATGTAATTAGCGTATCAGAAGGCATTCTGTGTACTTACTAAACACATTATAACAACAAAGACACACAAATAGTCTATTAGAGGATATGCTCCTTTTGATAGGGGAATACCCTATCCCTAATCGCCTATTATAATATATAATCACTAGCCTAACAAGCTATCTGATACTGGAATAGCTATGCCTATTTCCTGTACTATATGAATATCTGAAAACCTATTTAAAATTGAATCTAACAGGGATTCAGTAATTGTATTTAACCAAATTTATTTTCATTATGAAAAAAGCGAGTTTTACCAAAATCCAATTTAGGAATTGGATTACACAGGTAGGAAGGCTGCGCTTCCTAATTTTGTTTGTTTGTTCGTTTGCAGGATTACAGGGAGTAATAAATGCACAAAATTTTACAGGTACTAAAACACACCCACTGAAATTTAACAGCGATAAGGTTTACACGACTAGCACTGATTCTATTAAATTGACTAAATGCGGCGGAGAGAAAATTGAATACACGGATGACAATTTTAATGATCCTGGCTTATATTACGATAATACGGCACGACAAGATACTTTTCAAATTTGCCCACAAAATAGATGGCAAAGAGCAGTCGTTACTTTTGCTCATTTTGATTTAGCACAAAATGATTCCCTCCTTGCTTATCAAGGTAATTTGGAAACATTAAATACAGATCCTTCGCCCTCTTTTGAAAGTGCTGTTGGTTATGCAGTAAGCAATGCCTTTGGTGGCTGGATCGGAGCTCATTGTGACCCAGCTATTAATAACACTGGATGTTTGACATTTATATTCAAAACGAATGGAGACAATTCAAAAGGAACTGGATGGAGCGCACAAATTACTTGCGATGATAATCCTATACAATTAACAGCACCAAATATTCCAAGTGTAAAATTGGATTGCCCTGCTACAGATGATCAATTAAATTGGGCTAAAGGATGGATCAACTTTCCATATCCAACCATTAAGAGTGATTGTGAAATTACAAGAGACCCATCAAAATTTATTTTGATTATTAAAAATGCACAAGGTAAAGTCTGTCATAGAACAGGACCATCAGAGCCTACTTACCCTGATCCAAATCAGTTATATGGTGCTGACTTTACAATTGGCCTTTACACTGCTGAATACAAACTAACAGACGATACTATTAAAACAACAGGACCTATTGTTTTCTCAGTACAAGGTCCTTCCCTTACTTGTAATGATGATCTTAACATACCATTTGGATCTGCTTGTATGATCCAAATACAACCTGATGATATTTTAGAAAATACTTGTGATGCTTCTGGTATTATGCAATATCATATTTCTATCACTTTAGGATCTGGCAAAAACAGAAAAGTATTAACTACAGATATAGATACTTTGAGTGCTCCACCTCTTACAGGAAGTGGCTCTTATATTGTTACTGCTAACCATCCAATCATTACAAAAGAATTGATAGAAGAAGCAGGTCTTTCTGTTTGCGGCGGGCAAGCAGAAGTAATTATCGAAAGAGTATATTACGAATATTTAGCAGATATAAATGCTTACATCCCTTGTAATAGTGGTATACAAAGAGACAAATGTTCTTCTATTATTCATTTTAGTGATTTTACAGCACCAGTTGTTAGCTTAGTTTCTGATATAGATACTTTGGTTGCCTGTAATGAATTAGAGGTAGACTCCTTAATCAATTACTTCATCATTGATAATTGTGATAAAAACGCCACTGTTACTTTCGATGTAGAATTTGAAGAAACAGATGGTTGTTTTGGTAGCAACGGAGATTCTGGTACTACTAATGCAGTTATAACGTTTATAGCTTCTGATCAATGTGGTAATACTAGTACTACCGTAGATAACATCGTATTTATCCGACCTACTACTGCCGTATCTCCTGATATTTTTGTTGTACCAAATTCAATCTTATTACAATGTGATGGAAGTGATGCCCCAACTGCTAATACTCGTCCAGGTATTAAAACTGGTTACATAAAAAACGGAAATTTCATTGTAAAGGATACTATGGAATTAAGTGAAACAGAATACATCTGTGGATACATCTTAACTAAAGAAGTTCAAGAAGTACCACAAACAGATTGTGGTAGAAAACAGATCTTAACTTGGCAAGCAATTGACTGGTGTGATTCATCTACTGGCCCTACTAACCTAGGTAACCAATTCATAGAATATACAGATACTATTGCTCCTAGTTTTACAGGCGTTGGAACAGAACCTATTGAAGTCACCTTAGGTCACTTTGAATGTACTTATAATGGGACTGCTTTTACCGCACCCGCAGCAATCGATAATTGTAGCGTACCAGTTGTTAGATTAGATGCCATTCTTTTAATAGAAGATGATAGTACAAGATGGTCCGTACCAACTGAAGACTGGAGAGAATTAACTTGTAATTCTTATGAATTAAGATGGATTGCAGAAGACCCTTGTCCTACACAACTTAAAACGGATACCTTAATTCAATTAGTACATGTTAAAGATATAACAAAACCATCTGTAGTTACTACAGATGAATTAATTGTCTCTATACCAAATGATTGGGGTGCTGTTATTAATGTAAAAGATGTTGATGAAGGAAGTTATGATGCTTGTGGTATTAGCTTAAGAGAAGTAAGAAGAGATGACGAGCCAGAAGGCTGGGGACAAACAGTAGCGATCAATTGTGCAGATGTTGGAACTATTGTAAGAGTACATTTAAGAGTTACCGACCTAAAAGGAAATCAAAATACAGCATGGATGAATATTAGAGCAGAAGATAGAATTGCTGCCGTATGTAACGACTTACCTACCCTTAGTTTAGATTGTTCTGAAATGCATGGAGGAGCAGATTTTGCTCCAACTACAGATGCAAATGAAGATGGGCAATTTGAAGAAAGTGAGTGGGTGGCTTTAAGTGGTGATCTATTAGTAAGTTTCCAAGAGCAATTTGGTTTATTTGATTGTAGTGATAATTTGAGCTGTACAAAAGTAACAGGTCCAGAAAATGCAGAAGAGGAATATCAATTGATTAGTTTACAATGTGGTCAGTTTGAAATAAGAAGAAGATTTCGTTTAAAAGATAGTGGCTTTCATGCAGCCGGTGGTGCTACTGGTAGTAGTGCAATTAACATTAACAGTTGGGCACAGCAAGAGATTAATGTTGCCTCGGAAAGTGATTGGAAAGTAACTTTGCCTGCGGATGTTATAGGTACTTGTAATGATGATATTACAAAAGTAACAACTCCTATTTTCAGAAGCAGCGGTTGTGATGTAATCGCTTGGGAAGTAGAAGATAAAGTATTCAATGTACCAGGAGATGCCTGTATGAAAATTGAGCGAACCTATCATGTCATTAACTGGTGCAAATATTCTGCTGGCGATCCTCAAGTACGAATGCCAAGAATAGAAGCAACCAACGGAAATGTATTAGCCCCAAGAATAGTTGTCGCTAATGATACAATCAATCGTAATGTGGGCTATTTCACCTACATCCAAATCTTAAAAATACAAGATAACGAGGCGCCTGTAGTAACAGTTATCAACCCAACAGATCCTTGTATCAATGGCGTAGAATTTGATGCACTTCCTTTTGGAGAAGAAGATAACACACCAGGTACTGCTCCATTTGAGTGTGATGAAAATAAAACTTGGTCTGCGACTGCTACGGATTGTTCTACGACAGAATCTATGACTTGGATTGGTCGATTATATGACGAATCTGGTAACTTACTAAAAGAAGTAAATACCAACACTTTGACTTATACGGTAAGTAACAAGCAAAAATACTATGCAGAATTCTGGGCCTATGATGGCTGCGGCAACTCTGGTGGAATGGTAGGAGATACTATGGAATTCTGGGATTGTAAAGCACCAACCGCTTACTTCCTCAACGGTGTTTCTTTAAGTTTATCCTCTAACGGGACCGTAGAATTCTGGGCAACAGATGTTGATAGAGGAAGTTTTGATAATTGTGCGGATCAATCAGAATTGGAATTCTATATTTTAGATCCTTTATCTGATACTCCGCAGCCAACAACTTATGAAGAGGTCATCAAATTACCACAAGTAATTACTTATGACTGTATTCGAGTAGGTAATCAATCGATTACAGTTTATGTAGTGGACCCTGAAGGAAATTATGATTTTGCTACTACCTCTATTAGTATTCAAGATAATGCTAAAACATGTGAAGGCTTACTAGAAGAGCCTGATGAATTAAGTTTAATCGCTGGTTCTATACAAACGATAGCAGGTAAGATGGTAGAAGACGTTACGGTAACAGTAAATGAAGGAACGAAATCTCTGACAACAGGATCAGACGGTACTTTCCAGTTTGCTTTAACTAATGGTGATAACTATACCCTTACTTCAAAAAAGGATAGCGATGTTTTAAATGGTGTATCTACTTTTGATTTAGTATTAATCAACAAACATATACTTGGAATCACTCTTCTTGATAGTCCTTATAAGTATATCGCAGCAGATGTCAACCAGTCAGGCACTATTACTGCCTTTGATATGGTTCAACTCCGCCAATTGATTTTGAATATCTCTACAAGTTTTCCAAGTAGTGAAAGTTGGAGATTTGTAGATGCTTCCTTTGAATTCGGTGATAATCCTTTATCGAATAATTTCAATGAAAATAGAAGCATCAATAATTTGAAAAATGATATGATGTACAATGATTTTATTGCCATCAAAATTGGAGATGTCAATGAATCTGCAATACCGAATAGCTTAGCGACTGCTACTGGTCGAAATAGCAAGAAGACTTTATTACTACAGATCGAAGATAAATATGTAACAGAAGGCGAAAGAATTGCCATAGATATTAATGCTACAGACTTAGACCAGATTCAAGGATACCAGTTTTCAATGAATCACAATGGTTTAGAACTAATGAACATTGAAGATGGATTGGCTACTGCTGACAACTTCAATACAAATTGGAGACACACGATTACTACTAGCTGGAATAAAACGAATCAAAAAAATCACAATTCAAAATTATTTACGCTGAATTGTGTAGCGACTACATCAGGGCAACTTAGTAATCTATTGAGCATTAGCTCAGATATAACTACCAAGGAGGCCTATGATGAAACAGGTGACATCATGGATATTGCCCTTCAATTCACTAGTGCTAATGCAGGGCTAGGGTTTGAGTTAAATCAAAATGCACCGAATCCTTTTAGAGGCGAAACGGTCATTGGTTTTACTTTACCTACTGCAAGTTCTGCTACATTAAAAGTACTAGATGCACAAGGAAAGGTATTAAAATCTATTGATGGAATGTATCAAAAAGGATACAACACCATCACATTAAACGCAAAGGAGCTCAGAACAACTGGAGTGTTATATTATAGACTAGAAGCTATTGACAAAGTAGCAACTAAGAAGATGTTAATCATCGAATAATATAACACAGGGATTTGCCTCAAGGATTGTTATCGAATAATCTTTGAGGTAGTTCTCACTTTCTATCGAAGACTTACACATTCTTTAAAAATTACACATTCTTCAAGACTTACACATTCTAAATTACACATTCTTTAACCTTTACACCAGTTCTCTAAGTAGGGACAATTTTTAAATCCCACATTATAAAAATTGTCCCTACTAAAAGAGCTATCGAAGTTGTTTAAAAATGAATTACCTACTTAAACAACTTCCTTCAAATTACACATTAGTAGATAAAATTGATTAATCAATTTTTATTAACTCTTAAGAATCCAATTGAAATAATTTACAACCTAAAATTAGACAATAATTCTTATAACCAATAATCTCAACTTACACACAATTATTTAAGGAACAGTTAGTAGTAAAAACTACTACTTTCTGTTTACCTTTTTCTTCTTAGAGAATCGACTAGTATTTTATTAAAAAAACTTTATCCAATAGTTCAAGACATATACTTAAATCGGTTTTCGGTGGTCTCCTCTTTTAATTAAGGGGAGACTTCTTTATTTTAGGTAAGTTAGTAGTGAAACCTAACTAATTAGTTTTTTTTTAACCACATAGGTACATAGGTCACATAGTAATGGATAGCTATGTGACCTACGTACCTATGTGGTAAAAAAATATTCCTCTAATTTTGTAATGGTACATACTTAATTATATGCTACTTAGTTTTTACTTTTGTGCAACGAATAAAATCATAGAACATACTATTTTCAAGTATTACAAAAATTAAATTCAAAATATGGACAAGTACACCTTTTTTCTATTATGTCTTCTACTAGTAGCATGTGGTGGTGCAGAAGCAACAGATACCGCTACAGCCCAGACAACGCCCCAGGCCATTCAAACAGCTACCAAGTCTAAGACAACCCCTTCTGCCGATAAAACCTCTACTTCTGAATCCCCTGATATAAAGATTACCATAAAAGGAGCACAACCTGGTAATGCTCGATTGATTGGAATATATGCAGATCGTCAATATTTAGCAGATTCTGCAAAAATAGATGCTAGTGGGAGCATCCTCATAAAAAGAGCCGAACCTTTCAAATCTGGCTTACTATATGTTGCTTTAGACAAAGGAGGAGCTATTCAATTATTAATGGATAAGGATCAAACCTTTACAATGTCTACCGACATTAATGACTTAGCGGGCGCAATGCAAGTACAAGGAAGTATAGATAATGAAATTTTCTATAAAAGTTTAAAAATGGAAGGCGTACAACAAGGAGAGATCAGCGCCTTCTCCCAACAAATGAAGGGACAACCAGAAGATTCTCCCCAATTTCTGACAGCAAAAAAACAAAGAGATGCCTTAATAGCTACTAGAAAATCTAAGCTGGAAGCCATTTTCAAAAAATACCCTAATTCTTTTTTCACTTCTTTTAAAAGAGCCGGGCAAAATCCAGAAGTAAGAGATATTAGATTTCCAGATGGCACACTTGATGAAGTGGGAAGGGTCTACGCCTATAGAACAGAATTTTGGGATAATGTGGATTTTTCAGATGAGCGACTTTTAAATACGCCAGTAATTGCTAATAAGTTAAAGCGATATATTAAAGAATTAACGCCACAACATCCTGATTCTATTATTAGCGCCGCTTCTTTTTTAGTCAATAAAACACTACAATACCCTACTTACTTTCAATACTTTGCTAATTGGATTACGGTACAATATGAACCAAAAGAAACAACTTTGATGGACCCTCAGGCAGTGTATGTTTATATGGTTCAAAATTATTTTACAGAAGAACGCGCCTTTTGGTCCAATCCTGCGGAAGTCCAATCCTTACAAACGAGAGCGTATGAAATGGCCTCAAGTTTAATTGGTCAGCAAGCACCTGATGTTCTTTCTACAGATCAATTTGGCAAACAAAAATCCATCTACGAAATGACTGCGCCCTATATCATTGTGTATATGTATAATCCTCAATGTGAACACTGCCAAGAACAAACACCTAAGCTGGTACAGTTTTATAAAGAATGGAAAAGTAAAGGCGTGGATGTATATGCAATAGCGATAGATACTAATGATGCGGAATGGAAAGAATATATTGCTAAAACAGGAATGACATTTACCAATGTATATGATCCAAGCAACAAATCTATTTATGCAAAGTATTACGTCGATCAAACACCAGAACTATATGTCTTAAATAAGGATAGAATAATTATTGGAAAGAACCTGAAAGTAAATCAAATCGAAACGATTATTAATCGAGATAAGAATTAGAGGTATAAAGTATGAGGTATAAAGTATAATGAACATACTTTATACCTTATACCTTATACCTTATACTTCATTTCTAAACGCCCATAATTTTCTTAAGTAGCTTCGCATCCACCGTTGCGCCAGCAAAATCATCAAAGGCTCTTTCCGTAACTTTAATAATATGGTCGTTAATAAAAGGAGCGCCCTCTCTTGCACCTTGCTCTGCATCTTTAATACAGCATTCCCATTCTAAGACTGCCCAACCATCAAAGTCATATTTCGATAGTTTACTAAAGATCCCTTTAAAATCTACTTGACCGTCTCCAAGAGAACGGAATCTTCCTGCCCTATTCGCCCAATCTTGATACCCCCCATATATTCCTACCCTACCAGAAGGATTAAATTCTGCATCTTTTACATGGAACATTTTAATATGCTCATGATAGATATCAATGAAGGCCAAGTAATCTAATTGCTGTAATACAAAGTGACTTGGATCATAAAGAATCTTCACTCGTGGATGATTTTTGGTCGCTTCTCTAAACATTTCAAAAGTAATTCCATCATGAAGATCTTCTCCTGGATGAATTTCATAACACACATCTACCCCTACCTCTTCTGCTACCTTTAGAATTGGTTTCCATTTTTTTGCTAACTCCTTAAATGCTGCTTCTACAAGACCTGCTGGACGCTGTGGCCAAGGATAGACCGTATGCCAGATTAATGCTCCAGAAAAAGTAGCATGCACATCAATCCCTAAATTACGACTAGCTTGCAAAGCCCATATCACTTGTTGCGTTGCCCATTTGGCTCTTTCCTTTGGCTTGCCTTGTACTTCAGCTGGCGCAAAACCATCAAATAAAACGTTATAAGCAGGGTTAACAGCCACTAACTGACCTTGTAAATGAGTAGACAATTCCGTGATTTCCACACCGCACGCCTTGACTTTAGCTTTTAACTCATCACAGTAGGTCTGACTCTCTGCTGCCTTTTGTAAATCTATTAATCGAGTCTCCCATGTAGGAATCTGTACCCCTTTATAGCCTTGGCTAGCAGCCCACTTGCAAATACTCTCTAAAGAATTGAAAGGGGCCTCGTCCCCCATGAACTGAGCTAAAAAAATTGCTGGTCCTTTTATCGTATTCATACTTAAAATTAGTTTTAGGAATTCTTGTTTTAGGAATGAGGAGATAATAACTGTTACAAGTTGGCTTAGTCATTTTTCTGTCTTAGGAAGCCAAAAAACTAGTGCATAGCAGAGCTACGGACTCTTTTTTTGGCTTTCTAAGACTGGAAAAGGGCAAGCCAAGTTGAGACAGTTATT
>JALZWC010000650.1 GCA_023300255.1 Saprospiraceae bacterium
TTTGTTTCCTTACCTACCCACTTGCTATATTGCCATTGCGGAGCAGTCGTATCACGCCAATAAACCTTATAGCCTAATAAGTTAGCATCCTCTACAGCATCCCATTGGAGTACCGTACTAGCTTTAACCGCTCCACCAATCATAACGAGTTCAGGGGGAGGAGGTGCCCATGCCATACCCGCCAAACAAATAGCGTTCACAGCAGTTAACTTAGCGGCGTATTCAAAATTGACGCCTTCTATAACGTCACCATATTCAATGCCATTTTCTGTTCTAATATCTTGATGTTGTCGATTATAGTTTTCGTGGGTTTCCATAATTCTAACTCCAGGAAATCCTTCATCATTAAAAGGACGATGATGGCCACCTCTACCAAAACGATCTAATCGGTAGATCATCTTTGCTTTAAGATTGGTCATATAAGTAGAAGTCATTCGCTCCACATATCGTGCGATTTGACGAGAAGGCCCGTCTACCTCACCACCATAAAAACGATTCCAAATTTGTTGTTGCTCCGTTTGTTTTGGAGGGGCAGGTTCGGAGAATACTCGGAAGGTGGTATTATCAACAACGCCGTCAATTCCCGAAATATTCCCGATCATATCATTATTAAGTATGGCAACGATGTCCCAATTTTGTTCTTTGGCGGTAGCTGCTAAAAACTTACCTCCAAACAGCCCTTGTTCTTCTCCTGATAAACCGACTAAAGCGACACTAGTAGGAAAGTCATATTTAGATAAAACCCTTGCAGCTTCAATCACACCTGCCATACCTGATGCATTGTCATTAGCCCCAGGAGAATCATCGACCCCATTAAGTGGATCACTAATTCGACTATCTATATCACCAGACATGATCACATATCGATCTGGGTAGACGGTTCCTCGCTTCACGGCAACTACATTTACAATCCAAGTGTCCTCTGGAATCCTTCTAGATTCGCCAGCTTTGACTAAACCTCTATGATAAAATACCTCTAGACATCCGCCACAATTAGTAGAGATTTTATCCATTTCTTTTTTAATCCATCTTCGTGCAGCCCCAATGCCTCTTGTTTCTGAAAGTGTATCAGATAAGGTATGTCTAGTGCCAAAGTTGGCTAATGTTCTAATATCTCCTTCTATTCGGTCGGCATTTACTGCTTTGATAATGTGAGACATACGAGTATCATGCGTATAAGGCGTTTGGCTATAGGCGATATTATAAAATAGACTAAGCACTAAGGCTAACAATAAATATTTTAAGAGAGTAGGAAAGGCTTGTATTTTCATATTATTATAATTTTTATTTTGTAAATGTAGTAAAATTTGAAAAAGAAGTTGGTAAGTTGCTTATAGTAAATTATCTTAGAGTGCTTTAGTTCTACTTTGGTACTTTAGAATTTTTCATCGGACCACGCTAGTGATCCGATGAGAAAATTTATCGCCGCCCCCTTCAATCGGAGGACTAGCATCGTCCGATTGGCAGAAATAATCCAAATGTACCAAAGTGGGTAGGTCCCTTAATGTTATTAAAAGTATCTGCCATCGTATACTCATTAACTGTCTACAAATGCCAATCGTCTTTTAAAACAAAAGCAATGAAAATCATATCCCCTTTTTTGCTCTACGTATTTTGCTCCATTTCTTTAATGGCACAGCCAAACATTCAACTAATGGAAGTAGCCGCTAATTTTGTAAGACCAGTAGATATAACCCATGCCGGAGATGCAAGACTATTTATCGTAGAACAACGTGGACAAATACAAATTGTAGACGAACAAGGCGAACGATTATCTGAAGCGTTTTTAAATATAGAAAATAAAGTAGGCAGTAGCGCTGGAGAGCGTGGATTATTGGGACTAGCTTTTCATCCCAATTATGCTAATAATGGTTTCTTTTTTGTAAACTATACGCGAACGAATGGAGATACTAGAATTGCTCGATTCACTAGAATGGCTAATGATCCGAATAGAGCAGATCCAAATAGTGAAGTCATTTTGTTGACAATAGATCAACCTGCTGCTAACCATAATGGTGGGGATCTCCAATTTGATGCAGATGGATATTTATATATCGGTATGGGAGATGGAGGCTCTGCTGGAGATCCTCAAAACAATAGCCAAAATAATAACAGCCTATTAGGTAAGCTATTGCGAATTGATGTGGATAATGGCAATCCTTATGCTATTCCGGCAGACAATCCTTTTGTCAATGATTCCTCTACTAAAGATGAAATATGGGCGACGGGATTAAGAAACCCTTGGCGCTTTAGTTTTGATCGAGAAAATAATGACTTATGGATTGCGGATGTAGGACAAAATAATTGGGAAGAGGTGTCTTATCAGTCTGGTACAAGTGAAGGGGGAGAAAATTATGGCTGGCGATGTAAAGAAGGTTTTGAGGATTTTAGCCCTAATGATTGTGCAAGCAATGAAGTATTGACGGAACCAATTCACGTCTATCAAACAGGTGGTTCGGATGGGGCGTCTATCACAGGTGGATTCGTTTATAGAGGAGAAGCAAATCCTGCATTAGTGGGGCACTATATTTACGGAGATTATGTCTCTCAAAAAATATGGTCGATTTCTAAAAACGATACTAACGAATGGATCAATCAATTCTTGCTGAGGAGCGGTTTGCGTATTAGTACTTTTGGCGAAGATCATAATGGAGAAATTTATGTTGCTTCTCATTTTCTAGGAAAAATATTTCAAATTATCGGAGACCCAATAAGTCCTATTGAAGAAATATCTTCTATTGAATATTTTGTAACGACTCCCAATCCTTTTCAGGATATACTAACAATAGAATTGATAACAACCAATCCTTCTCCTATTCAATTGAACGTGTTTAATTGGAATGGACAATTGATTCAGGAGACAACGATCAAAGGAAATGGAATGCTTTCTCAAATATTAGACTTAAAGAAGCATGCGAGTGGTTTGTATTATGTGGAGATACTTCAAGATGGACAACGGGCAGTTCGGAAAGTTGTTAAGCAATAGAGGAGGAAGTTCAAGCTTGCCCGTTCTCGTATTCAAGCAGGCGGGTATAAATGGAGTGAGGTTTGAAAATTATTCTCGGATTTTACCTAGAAAGAACAACATTTATATGTCAGTAGTCGGTTAGGCTTTGTGACAACAGATGTGTTGCTAGATCAGAATTAGCAAACGCCGTACTATGAAACAGAGGGCGCTCTATAAGAAGGTTCGAAAAGGTATGAGCTAAGCAATCATTGAGGAAATGTGCTAGCAGTCATCAGTGATTGAAAGATACCGCAAGATCTAAACGGCGATAATATAGCAGATTATTAGGAGCCAACGATTGTCTTGGCTACTGATTACTATCCATTTGGCTTGGAAATGGAGGGACGGATGATGAAGGATGCGAGCTATCGTTTTGGGTTTAATGGGAAGGAGAAAGATGGAGAAGGGGAGTGGGGGAATAGTGCGCATTATGATTATGGGTTTAGGATTTATGATCCTAGTATTGCGAGGTTTTTGTCGGTTGATCCGTTGACTAGTTCTTATCCTATGTTGACTCCTTATCAGTTTGCTAGTAATACACCTATTTCTGGTATTGATTTAGATGGGTTAGAATTTAAGTTGAAAATATTCAGTTCAACACAGTCACAAAGATTTTATAACGCTTATGAAGTAAATGATTTATATATTATGCGTGCTGTGACTCTTTGGAGTAGGACTCATACTTTCAAAAGTGATTATGGATTGCAATGTTTAGGATTAGATGAATGTTCAACCGCTGCGCAGTTATATGAGAGTCCAAATTATCCCCCAGGATTGACTGTAGAATTACACAAATTTAATGATAATGGGCAAATTGAGTATTGGCAAGATTTATATTTTCCTCCTTCTACAGATGATCTTCCAGAGGATGCCCTTTATCCTACAGACGTCAAATTTGGTACCGAATTTTACGGTAATGCTGAATATGTACCTCATGAAGTCATAAATGCAACAGGGGGACTTTTTTATGGAACTGGTAAGGAATTAGGTAGTGGTTATTTATCTGGACTAGGCTATTTTCAATACTCTTCTGATCTAGAAATAGGAATGTTAGGGGTAGGAGTAGGTGCGGATGCTACTCTTTTTGGAAGAGGATATTTCACTGGTGAAGGTCTCCCGACTTTTGAGAATTTTGGAGGTAAAGGACAATCTGTAGGTATAGATATTGATTATGGAGGTTCCATTGGGTTAAGTTATTGGCAAAGTGGAGATAATTGGAAAGGTTTTAATATTTCAGGAGGAGGAGGATTAGCAATTGGGGTTTTTAAAGCAACTAATTCTGAAACATCAATATTGTTCCCTACAACTAAAACAACTTATTCTATAATCGAAGCGGCATGGAATGAAAGACAAAAGAATAGTGATGAAATAATTCCAATTATTAAAAAATAATATGATTAGATTAAAACGAAAAAAGAGAATTTATCCTTCAATGTTTAATTTTGGATTAAAAATAAGTTCTTATTTGGGAGTTATTATCTCAATTGTTCTTCTTAGTATAGAAGGAAGGAATGTTTTCTATAGTGGATATATGATGTATTTTATGCCACTTTGTTTTATCTTATCCTTATATTATTTCTTAGGTTTCGATAAAAAAT
>JALZWC010000651.1 GCA_023300255.1 Saprospiraceae bacterium
CCTGCTTCACAGCTTTCTTGAATCTCATCTACCCAACCATACCAACCATCAATATCATTGGTACAAGTACCAGAACTATAACCAAAAGTTGGTTCTCTTTTGTAATCCAAAGGAAAACTCATGACTTCTGTAAAAGCATTGCCATCTAATTGAAAAACCAATCCTTGTAAAAATGGTCTAGCAGATTTGTCGGACATAGTTGGTGAACCAGAAAGTGCGGTACTTCCATCACAAACTGCACCAGCAAATACTTTCCCATCTTTGATACCTAAAGCCCATGGGCGGAAAGTACCATTGGTGCAATTGGGATCAGGAATAGGGTAGGAGGCAGCAACTGTTTTAGTCGCCACATCAATTGCGTAAACTGTTTTATCAAATAAGTTCATCACATATAAAGTAGTGCAATCTTCACTTAATTCAATATCGCCAATCCCTACTTTACCTGCTTTAACAAAAGATTCTGGGTCATTATTTGGACTGCTATCTAAGCCTCTATCTGTATTGGACGGAATAGTCCCCACATCAATTCCTAAATCATCTGTCAATTCTAACCATAGGCTAGCATTGGCAGAAGTAGCAAAAGGATTGATTAAATAAATGGCATCTAATCCACCACCATCAGGTCCTTCGTGTAAACCAACATGTCCTTTGACAACGGCAGAAGCATATAAGCTACCTAGTTTTTTATCATAAGCAAGTCCCCACATAGAAGCGGCTTGACTGGCAGTAGTTACCCCTCTTTTATCTAAAGGTGCAGCGCCTTCGTTATCATAAGACCAAGCAACCATTACCTCTTCTTGGCTGTTTGAATTGTCGCCATAAATATAGCAAGGGGTTACTAAGGTTAAGTCGTCGCCACAGTAATCATCTGGATTGGCTAAGCCTAAATTTGCGCATGCGCCTTGCTGTGCAAATTGTAGGATCGTATTATTGGTCGCTCCAGCAAGGGTTGGTTTTGCCCAACAAGAAACAGCTTCTGGAAGTTCAAATTCTATACGGTGTTCTTCTTCCGATAAATCAGAGAAAATATAATTTCCTTGAGGATCTGTATGAGTAGAATCTATTAAGGTACTTTGGCAATCGAATAAATATACTTTGACTCCCTGTACCCCTGAAGTTTCTTCTTGATTCATCGACCCATCAAAATTTAAGTCTTCGAAAACAGTACCACCAATTTGAGTATTAGTTAAGCCGCCATTATCACAAACTTCCCCTGTTGGGATACCTAGATCTGTCACACAAGGTAGCGGTGCTTTAAATTGAATACTATCTGCGCAAGTAGTCTCTGTTTCAAAATGAGCAAAAAGTTGATGCCCTGCGCTTCCATCTGCTGCTATGGTAACTTGTACAATAGTAGTATTTGTGCCAGAAGCAATAGTGGATATATTTTGAGTCGTTCCATCAAAATTTAAAATAATATCTTCTGCTGGGTCTGGTGCGTTTTGATAATTAATAGACACATCAAAAGTCGCTTCAAAAACGCCTGGACTAGTTTCTGAACAGGCAGACTGCGTGTAGGAAATCTGAAGATCACATTGTGGAAGTAAACCAAAATCTAATGCATGATTGATACAACCTACTCCTTCTGTGGTGAAGGTTATAAAGGGGGCGTTTATAGAACCACAGCCTACTCCGATGGTCGCATCATTGTCGACTAAGTCGCTAGTACCTTGATCTGTTTGTGTTAATTGATAAGTTGCTCCATTGGTACTTAGTTGATTTTCTGAAGTGTTCCATTCTTCAGCTGCACCTAAAACAACATGATAAGTCGAATGAGTCGATAGACCGCTGAAAGCAGTAGTTGGAACACCAGTTGGATCAACACCTGTAGTATCTACATTATATTGATTGAAAGAATAATTTCCATTATTGGTGGTAGTCGTACCTACTAATTGACAATTTGAATTGAATAATCGAACGGTCATATTATCAACACCTGTCTCACAGGCATCTTGTATACCATTGGCGTTATTATCTATCCAGACATAATTACCAATTTCGATAGGGGCAGGACCGCATATTAATTCGATGTCTCCAAAACCTGCTCCTTTTTGGAAATTACCAGAAGAGCCTTCATATAGTTTTGCCCCTTTAAGATAGTTTCCGCCATTATCATCTGTATTGAACCACATAACACCTCCGATACCGAAAGCACCACTTGTATGTTGTAAAGGATCATAACAAGTACTGATGGCTACACTTGAACCGGGAATAGTGGTAACCGCTCCTAGTAAGACTTCATTGTGACCACTTCCGTAATAATCTGCCCAGAAAAATTCATTGCCTCCAGGACCATAGCCCGTATGTGTGTCATAAGGACTAGGTAAAGTGGAACGTTTATTTTGTGGATCTTCCGAAGTTGTATTTCTCGTTCCGCAAATACTATTGACCGTACCATCATTTTCAATTTGCCAAGTGCCGCTTGCTTGTAAACCTGCTATGAGTAAATCTCCACCGGGTAAAGAAGAAGCTTCTGTTATATTAGACGGTGCATCTTGAAAAGTGCCATCTGAAAGTTCAGATTGAGGAGGTAATCCACGACCAAATTGGCTGGCAAAACGATCTGAAAATGCTAAGTACATATAGCAACCGTCAATTTCTATATCAGATAAAATAGGCGTTGAAAAAGCAGTTCGATATTTTCCAGTAGATTTTTCATAATTGAAATAAAGATCCCAAACCCAACGATCCATCCACGGTTGCCACTCTGCAGGTAAATTATTATCAGAATAACTTCTTTCAAAATCTAAGGGCGTATCTAATATTGGAGTGGTAGAAAAAGACTGTAGTACAGGGTCGTATTCAAAGACATAAGCCCTCAACATACTGTTGTCTAAATTGGATGGAGTATCTACGTTTTGATTGGTCAATTCTCCTGTACAAACTGCTCCCACATACACTTTTCCTTTGTGATAGGTTAATCCCCATGGGCGGACTATATCTGTACAAGTTGTGGGTTCAGGTAATATAGTTTCAATTATGTTATTACTGCTAGGCGCACCCGTTTCATCAATAGGAATTTGAATAACAGATCGGGTATGAAGATTTACAGCAAAGAGAGTTTTTCCATCACTTGCTATTTCAATATCTCCTATTCCAACCTTACCTACTTGACGGAAAATTTCTCTATTGAAAGCATCAGAATAAGCTTCCACTAAAAAAGGATCCGCTCCAAGATTAATTCCTGTTGTTGTAAGATCCAACCACAGCTGTGCAGAGGTAACCGTATTGGGACCTGTATTAGTTGAATTATCAGACACGTAAATTGCGCCCATTCCATTTGGACCTAATTCCGTTCTAGTTTTAACAGTAGCTGCTGAAAATAATCTATCAGAATGAACATCATAGCTTAAACCCCAAACTGATCCTACATCACTATTATTTACAGCTATATTATGATTGGTAATAAATCCATCCGTTTCGCTACCTGTATTCTTACCATCTGCATCAAAAATAGATACAATAGTTGGATCAGAAGCCGTACTAGCTAAATCTCCTATGACATAACAGTAAGTCACTATTTCGGGATTCTCTTGACAATAATTAGCAGGGTCACTCAAACCAAATTTGGTGCAAGCTGGGGCTGTTAAAAATTGAATGTCCGAACCATTATCCGCACCAACTTGTGTAGGCTTCGCCCAGCAAGCTATACTTTCAGGTAAACTAAATTCAACTCGGTAGTGCTCCGTATCCGTTAGTCCACAGAATTCCCAATCTCCATCCTTATCGGTCCAAGTGGTATTTAGGAGCACGCTATTACAATCATATATAAGTACTTGAACGCCCTGTACTCCTATATCATGCGTATCTTCAGTTCCATTAAAATTGAAATCTTCAAAGGTCTTTCCACCAATACAACCAGTATTAGAAGAACAAGATGTGATATCCATTGGGCAAGGAACAGGTGCTTTGAAATCAAGCGTATCTGCACATCCTGTATCCGTTTGAAAATTAGCAGTTATTTGTTGAGTACCTCCGTCTGCTGGAATGGTAAATTGTACCATGGTCGTATCCGTACCTGATGCACTAGTTGCAACGGTTTGAGTAGTACCATTTAATGTAACAATAATATCTTCTGCTGGCGCATTTTTATAAATAATGGAAACGTCTAAAGTGGCTTCAAAAATACCAGTGCTAGTTTCTGAACAAGCAGATTGAGTATAAGATAATTTTAAACTACAACCTGGTACAAATCCAAAATCTAGGGAATGATCAGAACAACCACTTGCTCCAGTTGTAAAAGTTATTTCTTCATAATCTCCATTTGTTA
>JALZWC010000652.1 GCA_023300255.1 Saprospiraceae bacterium
GATTGCCCATACTGCAAACTAAACTCAATGAACAATGTTAGAGAATGGATAGGTTATTTATTTTCTGTTCTCTTTTTTAAAGAGTGTACAGCAGACAATTTATGATTTATACTTTTTTATCCTCCAAACTAAATTTTATTCCTTATTTTGGCAATAGGACGGCGATTTGTAGTATGATTTTTTTAACAGCCTCCGCTAATATTTCAATATTGCAAAACAGATACCTCTTTCTATTACTTTTCCAATTATGCCTTTATCCATTAAAGGCGCAAATCAACGGTGGTATCCTCCGAACCGAAGTAAACAACGATGCCATCAATTTAGTCAACGATATTTTCATCAAAGGAACTTGTAAAAATATCAGTAATATAGAAAGTTCGGGCGCACCAGAAAGCATTGGTGTGTTCCAGAATGGAGGAGATATTATAGGTTTTTCTGATGGAATTATCTTATCTACAGGGGATGTAAAGTCAGCTGAAGGGCCTAATAATTTTATAGAAACTACGACGCAATTTAATCGACCTTCGGAAGACAGGCATTTAATGGAAATTGCTACTCATGAATTATTTGACGTAACGGTACTAGAATTTGATTTTGTTCCTATAGAATCAGAAGTTACTTTTCAATACGTTTTTGCCTCTGAGGAATACTGTGAATTTGTAGGGACTATTTTTAATGATGTATTTGGTTTTTTTGTTAGTGGTCCAGGTATTAATGGCCCATTTGCTGATGGTGCGGTTAATGTTGCTCGCTTACCAAATTCGCAAGAATTTGTATCCATTAATACAGTGAATCATAGGACCAACCAGAATATTTATGTTAAGAATGAATTACGAGATGATGTAGGTAATTGTGATATAATTTTTAATCCGAGCCAACCCCTTACTATTGAGTTTGATGGGTTTACAATACCTTTGCTTGCGCGTATTCGAGTCATCCCTTGTGAGACCTATCATATTCGATTAATCGTAGGCGATGTAGGCGATGATAAATTAGATTCGGCGGTTTTTTTACGATCGAAAAGTTTTGATTTAGGAGAATCAGCAACCGTAAAAACGATAATACCTAACCGAACGGATACCGTAGCTTATGAAAATTGTATAGATGGACAATTCGTTTTCACTAGACCTAATGGCAATTTTAATCTTCGTCCTTTAGAAGTTAACTTTGAAATTGATGAATCATCTACTGCTTTAGAAGGGATTGATTTTGCTACTATTCCAAGAAGCGTTACTATCCCCGCAGGACAAGATACGGTGGTCTTATCTATTCCAACTTTATTGGATGAGCAAGAAGAAAATATAGAGAATATAACTTTAAATTTAAATTTTTTAGAATTCTGTGGTTGTAAAGAGACAAGTAGTGCAACTTTAAATATAGCGGACACTCGACCACCAGCTATACTTTTCACACCTATTTCTGCCTGTGTTGATCAATCAGTTTCTTTAGTACCGAAAATTATGGGAGGAATCCCTCCTTATAATTTTAAATGGAACGATAATTCTACAGATATGAGTTTACAAACAAGTATTCAAACCTCCACTAAATTTGTCTTAACTGTTACTGATTTTTGTGATAATCAAAGAACGGATTCTATCCAAATCAATCTTCAAGAAATGCCCACCGCTGTCCTATCAGGTGATGTGAATTATTGTGAAGGTTTAAATGACCTAACACTTCCCCTCAATTTTGGCGGTAATCCACCTTGGTCTTTCACTTACCAAATTAATAATAATTTGCCTATAACTATTGATAGTATTCTTGATAATAATTTCAACTTACCTATTTCTGAATTTGGCAATTATCAATTAATTGAATTTAGGGATGCTGCTTGTATGGGAGACGCAATAGGAACTGCTCTGGTTAATAATATAAATATTGATATAGAATTAGAAACGATTGCCCTTTCTTGTCCTGATGCGAATGATGGGCAAATTAATTTGAATATTCTAGCAGCAAATCTTCCTAATGAAATCAATTGGTCGCCTAGGGTAAATGATGCAACCAATCCCACTAATTTATCGGCAGGTGTGTACCATTTAATGATTCGTGATGCACAAAATTGTATATTTATAGATTCCATTATTATTGAAAATCCAAACATAATTGCTCCAGAGTGTGAGGATAATAAAGTCTATATTCCTACTGTTTTTTCTCCCAACGGAGATGGTCTTAATGATTTTTTTGAGATTTTTTTAGCCGACAAAACGACTGTTCAACAAATTCTAAAAGTAGAAGTTCTTGACCGATGGGGCAACTTAGTCTATTTCTCAGAAGGCGTAATGCCTAAATGGGATGGTCGCTTTCAAGGTGAAATGTCAAACCCTGCAGTTTTTTTTTATACGATTCAACTTGAATTGAATGATGGAAAGACAGAATTGCTACAAGGTAGTTTAAATTTAGTTAGGTGAGTTCAAAATAGGAATAAACACACAGTTGTAAAAATAGTGAGGGATGGTTTTTTTAATTTTTTCAATAAATTAACCCCACTCAAAGTCGGTATTTGAATATCTAAAAAGAGTAAATCAATGAAAAGAGTAAATCAATGCTTTCTTTATTTAAGATGTTTTGTGCTTCAATAGGTGATTAGTTTTAGCGGTTAGGAACGTGTGCGAAATAAGGTCGTAAAATTAGGGTAGTTTATTTTGGTCTTAGTTTTTGCTTAGTAAATAGGAGCTATGTTGATATAGAGACTG
>JALZWC010000653.1 GCA_023300255.1 Saprospiraceae bacterium
CGCGCGAGATCTCGGCGGCATTGAGCCTGATGCCAAAATTAACCTTCGCCGCTTCCCGCGCCCAAAAACACGTGGTCAGCAGTTTGAAGAGCTGTTTAGCGCCTCTGCCGAGGCCGGAAAAGAGATTAGCACGCTTCGCGAAATCACAGCTCTTCCTGAGGTTCAGGCCTTACTAAAGGCCCGCGCTCAAGCTGAGGCTATGTCACGCGGCGAGATGCAACTCACAGCCAACATTGGCGAGGTGAAGTAGCTGCCATAAAGCTTACTTTAGCTAATCCAGAGCCCCACCATTATCTGCTGAGGTTAAAGAACGGACAAGGGCCCGCAGCTTTAGCTGAAGCTATGTTGCCCGGCGAGGTGTAACTTTCCGAGAATGTTGGGCGGTGGAGTACAGAGGGCTTATTATGACCTTATTAAAAATAGATTCTGCACCTTGGTGGCAAGTTGACCGCCGCCATATTGGCACCGAAAAATCACCATTAATAATCATTGATAACTTCCATCCGTCGCCAATCGGGCTCGTGGATAATGCTAAGATGCAATCATTCTCCGCGATTGCACCTTATTATCCGGGTATTCGTGCCCTCGCGCCTCTTAGCTATTTCGAAGCCCTGACTCGCGGGCTGACGGATATCCTTATAGATATATTTGGCTACACAAAGGGCTTGAAATTGCAGGAATGCTTTCTCTCCCTCGTGACGAAACCCGGGAACGATCTCAATTTCGTCCAACGTCTACCCCATGTTGACGGGGGGGATGATAAGAAAGTCGCTCTTCTACATTATCTATGCGGACCAGAAAAAGGCGGAACAGCCTTTTATCGGCAGCGCCGGACTGGCTTTGAAACTATTACCAATGCGAGGTTTCCAGAATATAAGCAGGCTGTTGAAACGGATCACAATGAATTTGGAGAGCCGGCGGCTGCATATTTTGACAAGCCAGACAAACGATTTGATGAAATTGCCCGTGTTGACGCGGCGTATAACCGAGCCGTGCTCTATTTTGGTAAAAACTTGCACACGATTATCGTCGGGGACGACACGCCGTTTTCTGCTGACCCCATCAAAGGACGTCTTACATTGAATACATTTTTCAACCCAATCAATTAACGGTTAAAAGAACATATTCTGGCAAATGATTTAGCGTAGCAGAGACACTGAAGCCATAGCTTACCAAGCTCTACAGCTCATTAACCCTAATACAAATTAATAAGATACAAAAAAGGCGGGTCCGAAGACCCGCCTTTCTAATTACTATAATCTAACTAAGGCTAGAATGATGCGCGAACGCGAACACTGTATGAACGTCCAATGATTTCGCTTTGGTAGAAGTCACCAAAGGCGCGGCGTGTGCCATTACCTGGATCATCGTCAAATACATTATTGACATTTAGCTGCACTACGATTGGTTTATCGTAGCTATCAAGTGCTTCAGAGAGATCATAAGCAAGTGACGCATTGTGCAAGAAGTTGCCTGGTAGTGAATTTACGATGTTTCCTTCTGGGTCAGCAAATAATTGTTCGCCAGATGCAGATAGAAGCGAACGGTCTTGCCAGATAGTTCTCCAGAAAGCACGAACGCCATCTTTCTGCCATGTGAAGTCAGCTGTACCAGACCAACGAGGATCGGGGAAGTTGCCAACCGTGGAATCTGCCTCAACACCCGCAAATACTTCGTCACGCTGGATAACATGGAAAGCGTTCAAGTCGATATTGAACGCACCCAAATCACCTTTGGCGGAACCACCCACAAGGTTGTATAGGTCTGCTACTTCAAATCCGTAATCTGCTCGCAAATTCAAGAATTGATATTCAGCAGTATCCGCATTTAGCTGACCTGACGTAAAATCAACGACCTGGCCACCGGCATCACGCGTAATAGCATCACATGCGACATTAGGGAAGTTAGATGGATCCGCATCAAAACACGTCTCGAGGTTATTTTCGAGCGATTGAGCGCCAATCAAGTCATCGATTTCGATGTTGATATAATCAGCTTGGAGGGTCAGACCTGGAATCCAGCGCGGCTGAACAACAGCGCCAATGGTAAAGGCCTTAGCTTCTTCGTTAGTAAGATTAGGGTTACCACCTGAAGAACCTTGAGCTGTAGCGCTCACGACGTTCGATTCAAAGCCTGGCCCGATACCAATGGCTGCACAGTTTGCTGCGCGGTTTGGACCGTCGCCAATAAAGCGTGCATCACAAGGATCGTCCGCAAACTGGAACGATGTCAAGACAGGTGAGAACAGTTCGATCAAAGACGGCGCACGCAATGACTCCGTATAGTTACCGCGCAATGTCAAATCTTGGACAGGCTTGTAAGTCCCTTCGAGAGTATAAGCTGTGAATTTACCCGCTTGTGAGTTATCAATATTGCGAACCTGAGCGCCAGCTTCGAGAACTTCAACAAATGGAATGTTCAAATCAGGACTGACAAGAGGGAGATAAATTTCCCCGTAATATTCCTCTGTAGATGTGCGTCCACCTGTATCAGGTACAGCCGCTGCACGACCAAGGCCGACTTCAATAGCCCCACCAGTTTCGAACGAGGCACTATCGCGGCGCTCTTCATAACCGACTGAGAAGCCAACATCACCAGCAGGAAGCGTGAACAAGTCACCGCCAAGGTTGGCTGAGAACACTGATTGATTGATATTATCAACGTTGACACCGCGCTGTTGAACAAAATCAATTGCTTCAGCAGAGGCGACACCATCCCCGAATAGGTTTAGCGGCACACAATCTGAAACATCACTCGATGTTTCGCTCAAACCGCTGCCGACGAGATCCGGCTCATTTGCGACCGTGACAGCACAGGCAATTTGTCCTGTTGCGGGATCAATAACGGCGTCGATGGCATTAAGGAAACGACGATTATTCAAAAGAAGAGATTGCGTCGTAATATCGCTCTGACCGACAGTCCCGCCGATATCCCAATAGAAATCGCGCTCACCGATTGAGAAGTCACCTTCAAAACCACCCGCAATACGGAAAAGGTTTGATTCGCGTGTAACTTCACCACCATTAAGAAGGTCGTTATTAAAGCGTGAAAGGAAGATAGTCTCGTCTGGTGCAAGGCCTATATCGTTGAGCAATACGCCGCGGGCTTGATCCGTTAGGAACGGATTTTCGGCCGTAAATTGAACTGGGCCAGATGTCCCGCCAAAAGCAAAGGTCTGGAAGCCGCCTTGGTTAGCAAGCTCAACCGCACTACCGTGAGCGAACTGAAAATCACCTTTAAATTGAACCAAATCATTGATCTGATAATTGAACGTCGAACCAAAGTTGATACGGTCTACAGGAGATCTGATTTGTGTTGTATTAACAAAGAAATCATTTTCAAAACCGCCGATTGAACGAAATGCGCCGCTTGGTGGGGTCACACCAGGCTGAATTTCTCCGAGCGTACCATCTTGGTTGAAGGCGAAGAACTGTCCGCCGAACGCACCAACACCGAATGAAGGAATAAGCGTAGCACCCGGTGAAATTATGCCGCCATCAGTAAAGAGTTGAATGTTAACTGATTCGCCATTCGGGTTAATGATGCGGTTAACTCTATCAAGGATGCCGTCACCGTCTGTATCGAAGACAGAAGCGTCAACACCGCTTGGAATGGCCACATCGGCGAATAAGCCGCTTCCTTGGCTAACGAGTTCTGCACGCGCCTCATTAATATAGATTTCTGGACGGTCAGTCTGATTCAGGCCAAAGTCTCTATTGTATTCAGCACTGAAAGTGACGTTACCTCTACCATTATCACTATTTGCACCGACAAGAAGTTGATACTGAAAAGTGTCAGCATCGCCTCTTTCACTTTCGCCAAATTGGAATGTCGTTTCAAGACCTTCAAAGTCTTCTTTCAAGATGACGTTGACTGTACCCGCGATAGCGTCAGAACCGTATGTTGGCGCTCCGCCAACACTGACTGTATCAATACGCTCTACAAGTCCGATTGGAATAACACCAAAGTCAACCTGCGCGCCTGTACCAGCTACATTTGAAGAGACAAAACGGCGTCCGTTAACAAGCGTTAGTGTTCTTTGTGAACCCAGACCCAAAAAGTCGACGAAGTTAACGCCAACGTTAGCACCTTGGCCGCCGTTTGGTGTCGTGCCCGTGCCGAAGGCAGGGAGTTGCTGTAGAGCGTCGGCAATATTCGTAAAAGCATTCTTTTCAAATGTCTCTTGATCAACAACGAGCGTTGGGAACGCTGTGTTTAAGTCCGGACGGCGAATGCGTGACCCTGTCACTACTAGTTCATCAGCTACTTCTAAATCAAATGCAGGAACTTGCTCGACCTGCTCGACCTGAGCGTTTGCGATTCCGCCCATGCCTAGCAAGAGGCTTGAGAGTACAGATGTCTGAAATAGACGTGTCTTGTTAATAAAATTCATGTGGAACCCCTTCGAACTGGTTTCATGTTAGTTGTTGCCATATATTGGCATTTTTTTTGGCATGGCATGCGTGCCTTGCGGGTGTGTATAAGACAGTCAACTGCCAACTCTCAATAGAAATCCTAATTATTATTAATGTTTTATGTGGAATATTTTTAGGTGTTGCATTTTTAACACCATTTTTTAACACCATTGATGTCTCTGTAAATATCGTATAGCCAAAGCAATCATTTACTTTAAACTGCATTGATTTTTCAGCTTAAGGCTTACTTGCCGATTGAAAGTCGACTATATAAGCAAGAGCTAAGGGTATATTTGTCACATTCAGCAGACGTAATATAGGATTTGCAAAATGAGATACGGTCGATTTTTTTTTAATACAGCTATATTAACGGCTATACTTTTCACGATAATAAACTCTCCTGTCTACGCGCAAGACCAGAATATTCCAGATGAGCTTGCCGCTATTTACGACTGTAAATCTATAGAAAATGGCCCTGATAGGTTATCTTGCTATGACAGTGCTGTCGGCAAATTTGAAGAAGCTGAACAAAGTGGTCAAGTGGTTACAGTTGATAAAGAGGCCATTGAAACTGTAGAGCGGGACGCTTTCGGCTTTAATATTCCATCCCTAAGTCTGGGTAAATTATTTGGTGGCGGTAAAAAACGCAGCGAAAAGACAAGTGCATCTGACGCCCCCTCCCCTGCGCAAGCTAAACCGAAAGCCTCTGCGCAAGCTAAAACGAATACCTCACCAAAAATTGCGACGAAAAAGAAACGCGTAACGCCCGACACAAGCGATGTAACTGAAGTTTTGCTGACAATTGACCATTGGAAGAAATTGAGAAACGGGAGGGTACGTTTTTATATGACTAACGGACAAGTCTGGGAGCAAATTAGCGGATCTGGCGTTCGAGTGCCAAAAGTGAGAAATAACACGCCCAATACAGCCAAAATTACGAAAGCGTCCATTGGCAGCTTTCTGCTCCGCGTAAATGGTAAAGGAAGTGCTGGGCGCGTAAAGCGCGTCTATTAGTAACTTTGCTTTTATTTTAAATTAATAAAAGTGATTAAGTGAATACGAGTTCAGACTACATTTCAAAGATAATTTTTTACAGCACGTCACATGAATGTCATATGCATATAGGCCTAATTTGGCTATAAGGCACAGAATTGAATCACCTAAAGAGCTTTACCCCACTATGGCTATACCTTTTG
>JALZWC010000654.1 GCA_023300255.1 Saprospiraceae bacterium
AATTGTTGGAATGTGTCTACTACCCCACCCTGTGATACGATGGCTTCTAATAATGTAATGGACTACAATGCCCAACAAAACGCTTGGACGCCTTGTCAGATTGGAACGGTCCACCGCAACTTTACCAATCTACGATCCAAACAAAGAAAATTATTAGTCCGCACTTGGTGTACCTTAGATGAAACACAAACTGTTTACATCGAAAAAGATACGCACTGGAAAGGAGCAAAAGATTTAGAAGGCCATATTATTATCCGAGATGGGGCTAGTTTAGAAATCAGCGCAAGAATAGCCTTACCCAAAAATGCAAGGATTACCGTCCACCCTACTGCCCAACTTATCTTAAATGACAAGGCTCGTCTGCATAATGATTGCGGAGATACTTGGAAAGGTATTGAGGTATTAAGCAATGGGAAGGAGCAAGGGAAAGTTGTTTATATTGGAAGCCCGAGTGTAGAGCATAATGAATTTTAAGTAACTTAGATAGTAAACGAATATTTTAACCACATAGGTACATAGGGCACATAGGGCACATAGGCTTCTATGCTATGTGCCCTATGTACCTATGTGGTTAGATAAAATCCTATTTAGTTTTATAATTTTATTCAATTACTTACAACATCAAAAAAATGCTTTTTTCTACCCTATTTTAGACTCATTTAATTATATTTGTTTTTTCCTAATTGAATAGAATTCTTTCTTAACTAATAAATTCCAATGTTAAATCTTTCTGTTTTAATAGAAGCCAGCGCAAAGCGCTATCCTACAAAGAGCGCCTTTACGTTCATGGATACCACTTTGAATTTTGCGCAAGTGAATGGCGCTGCCAATCAAGTAGCGAATGGTCTAAAAGCCAAAGGTATCCAACCTGGCGATAAAGTAGCCTTAAGTTGTTTTAATCTTCCCTACTTCCCGATTATCTATTTTGGTATTTTAAAAGCAGGAGCTACTGTCGTACCCTTAAGTGTACTATTAAAAGATGAGGAAATTGCTTATCATTTACAGGATAGTGATGCGAAAGCGTATTTCTGTTTTGTAGGAAGTCCAGAATTACCGATGGGCCAAATGGGAATGGCTGGTTTTAATAAAGCACCTCTATGTGAGCATTTCTTTATGATTATGCCCAAGCCAGAAATGCCTGCACCAATGGAAGGTATCACTACGCTTGGTAGCCTAATGGCTGGACAATCTCCACAATTTGAAACCGTTCGTACTTCTGCTGAAGATACGGCTGTAATTATATATACCTCTGGTACGACTGGTCGACCTAAAGG
The DNA here is from genome assembly GCA_023300255.1 of Saprospiraceae bacterium. GTDB lineage: Bacteria > Bacteroidota > Bacteroidia > Chitinophagales > Saprospiraceae > JAFMDF01. The sequence continues at coordinate 1,275 of JALZWC010000654.1, forward strand.
GGCAGAATTAACGCACTCTAATTTAATGTTGAATGCGGTAATAGCTGCTGATCTAGGGGATATGACGCATGAGGATAAAATGATTATTGTTTTACCACTCTTCCATATTTTTGCGATGACCTGCTTAATGAATGCAGGAATCTATAGAGCGGCACATAGTGTGTTGTTGCCAAGATTTGATGCAGAGACGGTATTTGGTTTAATGCAAAAACATAGTATCACTTTATTCGCAGGGGTACCGACGATGTATTGGGGACTAGTCAATTACAAGGAAGATAAATTTGATTACAAAACCATCTCTAAGAATTTAAGATTGGGGATGTCTGGTGGAGCTGCCTTACCGGTACAGGTATTAAAAGATTTTGAAGCAAGATTCAATGTACCGATCATGGAAGGATATGGTATGTCAGAAGGCTCTCCTGTCGTTACCTTCAATCACTTAAATGCTAAGCGTATCCCAGGAAGTATTGGTAAAGAAGTATGGGGCGTAGAAGTGAAAATAGCGGATGAGAATGATAACGAAGTGCCAGTTGGTGAAAAAGGTCAATTGCTATATAGAGGTCATAATGTAATGAAAGGTTATTACAAGCGACCAGAAGTGAATAAAGAAGTATTGAAAGGTGGCTGGTTGCATTCTGGTGATGTAGCGATCAAAGACGAAGAAGGCTTTTATTATATCGTAGATCGAACCAAAGATATGATTATCAGAGGTGGTCTAAATGTATATCCAAGAGAAGTAGAAGAAACGATGATCAAACATGAAGCTATTTCTTTGGTAGCTGTTATTGGTCTTCCTGATGAAAAAATGGGCGAGGAGATTAAAGCATTTGTCGTACTTGCAGAAGGCAAAACAGCTACTCCTGATGAGATCAAGGCTTGGACGAAAGATAATATTGCTGCCTACAAATACCCTCGGGTAGTAGAAATCATAGATGCTTTACCAATGAGTGCTACGGGTAAGATATTGAAAAAAGAACTTCGTAAAATGGAAGCAGAGCGGTCAGCTTAAAATAGAATAGAGAAGCGAGAGTAGAGAATAGAGATTTATTTCGTTTAAAAAATGACAAAATTTTATTGTCTTCTACGAAATACGTCTCTATTCTCGCTTCCCTGCCTAGCTGGAAGATAGGTCTACTCTCTACTCTATTTTGTCATTCCATCTTTCAACAATTTCCAAGCATAATTTTCCTCTTTCCAACCCACCAAATCAACCTTTCCTAGTCCTTTTTCGTATAAAAACCAATCTTGAATAATTTGACGAGGCCCAATTTGTTGCACTAGAAAATTTTGATAATCCATAATAGGGATTAATTGTTGAGCCGTATCAATGGGCGTAACGATTATTATAGGTCGTTCTTTCCCTGCTTCTTTTAGTAATAGCGTAGCAATTGGGTATACAGCTACTTGTGTTCCTTTATCCAATTGGTTCATGATCGCTACTACTTCAATATTGGTATTTTCTGTAAAAACGCCATAGTTCGCAGGATAAGGCAAAAAAGAATGCGTAGAAGCAGAACCAGCAGGATGGGTAATTTCCATCAAAAAACCTTTCTTTGATTCTATATCAGCTGTACCACTGTAAAACGTTTTAATGTTCGTCTCCTGATTACAAGCGAATAAGCAAAACAAAGACAGTATATAAACAGTTTTATAAAAGAGAATTCTATACATAGTATTTCATTTTTATAGCAGCGAAATTAGTACTTTAATTTATAAAAAAAAAGCATATGAGTGCATCTGCGGAAATGCCCTACTTCATTAAGCCATCTATCAATTTAGATAAAGTAGCTAAGCGACAAGCCTACCAAGAGGCGATGGTTGCGATTAATGCCAACTTAGAAGGTGCAACTAACTCCGTTTTAAAAATGGCCACCATTAACTGTATTCTTAAAACATTCTTACCTTATTACTATTGGGTTGGTTTTTATACTGTGAATAAGGAACGTTTAGAGGTCGGGCCGTACCAAGGTACATTGGGTTGCTTATATATAGATTTTTCGAGAGGCGTATGTGGAAAGGCTGCCAGAGAAGAAGCTACTCAAATCGTAGCAGATTGTCATGCGCTAGTACCAGGAGCAGAACATATTGCTTGCGATCCTAACTCTCAATCCGAAATAGTAGTTCCTGTATTCGGAAAGAATGGGGAATTAATCGCCGTTTTCGATGTCGATAGTACGCTAAAAAATTCTTTTGATGAGATAGATCAACTCTTTTTAGAAGACTTGCTAGACCAACATTTTGCTTCTTTCTAGAAAAAGAACACTTATTAGTGTTACATATTTTCGATTATAGACACCTTATTCCAGAGGAGTTAGTGGTATTAAATTTAGGTGTATTTAATATTTTTATTAGACATGGGTGGTGACTTCTCGCATTTACTTTAGTCTAAAATGATACACAAAAAAAGTTCTGTCTTTATATTAAAGGGACTAAAAGTAATCTACTTCCTATACACAGACCCCACAAATAGATACTATAATACAACAAAATATTTTACTGTTATTATAGTAACATTTTAATCCTCCTTAGTAAACGAAACCCAACAAATTAGATATTATTAATAATTGTTTAAGAATACCCTTATTCTTAGCACCATCGAACGTAAACTTTGTAATCTATGAATAGCTTTAAAGATCTAGAAAAACTGACAGAACAAGAAACCCCTCATCTACCATTAGGTATAAAATCCAACGTGCAAGGTCAAATAGCTGGCATGCGAACAATGGGTGAAATAGTAGAGGTATATCTCTCTAAGTTTTTCAGTATAGTATCTGCTGTTTTTGGTGGAGAAATAGATGAGGAAAGAAATAGCCACTTAATCACCTTATTATTGCCAGTGAAACCAGAAGAGTTGGAGCAATCAACTTTTCTTCAGAATCTGACTACTGTTTTTTCTTTAAGTAAATCGCCTACGTTATTAGTAGCTATTGCGGTAAAGGATGGTACAGAAATTTCTTTAAAAATGACTGCTAAAGATGCTGCTAAATTAAAAGCTAGTACGAATAAGGGCTTATTAAGTAATTTAAATTTAGAGCTTAAATAGGTAAAATAGATTTGCCTATAAATATTCAAAAATCAACCACTTTTAATTTGTTGATTTTAAAACTCCCACACCTTTTGGTGCTTATCCGATAAAGAATAAACTGCTATATCAGCAGCATAAAAAAAAGGAATACTTCTTCAAGTATTCCTTTTTTTTATGCCTGATTAGAGCATTGACCGCAAAATGATAGCAATTGATTTTAATACTGTTTTTACAGGGCCGAACCTGTATAATTGACACTTACTTTGCGATCATTTTGCGGTCAATGGATTAGAGGTATGAAACGTCACGTGGTCAACATAATAAGTCTGACACCTGACAGAGAAACGGTCTGACCGCTGACCTCTTAATTACTCAGTAATGGCGCTTCCATCAATTTAAAAAACTGATCTAATTTAGGCGTAATAATAATCTCTGTTCGACGATTTTTACTTCGTCCACTAGGCGTTGTATTCACAGTCTTAGGCACAAATTCTGCACGACCTGCCGCAGTTAAGCGTTCAGGAGAGACATAGTATTGACTTTGTAATAAACGAACGACAGAAGTAGCTCTTTTAACACTCAAGTCCCAGTTATCTGCAACACACCCATTCGCCATTGGCACATCATCTGTATGTCCTTCTACCAATACATTAAGATCGTCATGATCATTCATTATGGTCGCCAGTTTTTCCAATACTCCAAAGGCATCCTTACTGATATCGGAACTCCCCGAAGCATATAACAATTTGTCCGAAATAGATACATGTACCATCCCTCCTTTGACTTCTACCTGCACATCATCATCATTAATATCGACGAGCGATCGCTTAATATTCATCACTAAAGCTAAATTTAAAGAATCTTTAGATTGAATTTTTGTTGACAAGTCTTGGATAAAAGAGTATTGCTGCGTCATAGATTCCAAAGAACGTTGAATACTCTCTGATCCTGCTTTGTTAACAACAGATAGATCTGATAAACGATCTAACAAACTCACATTAGAGCCTTGAAGATGCGCTAATTGGCCTTCCAATTGCGTTACTTGATCCTCTTTGGAGCTTAATTGAGTTTCTAACTCCGTGATCCGTTGTTTTTCACAGGAAACTAATCCTAGGCCTACGCACAGTATGCCTATCACTATGGGAAGAATGATTTTAATGTTTTTCATAAGACAGCTTTTCGTTATTAAGAGCTATTACTATACCAAGATGAATATGTTAATAGTCTTTTGGATAAACTTTCTAAGAGAAGGCTTTATTGCATAGTGTTAACAAATATTTAAGGAGTAGATAATAGAAGTAAGTACTTAGGCAAAGAGTGAGAATAAATTGGTCGTTTTAAGCTAGTCATTTTTTACTCTAAGGAATTCTGAAAAACTAAGCATAGCTGGGCTATGGTTCTTTT
>JALZWC010000655.1 GCA_023300255.1 Saprospiraceae bacterium
CGAGGTACATAGGCCACATAGTTTTTAGAGAGGATCTTACTTCATAAAACTATCCAAGTATCTGGCTAGTGTCTAGTAAGTCTAGTAGTTACCTGATAAGGAGTAATACTATGTGAACTATGTATCTATGTGGTAAATTCGTCATCATTATATGTGTTTTCCCCCAATTCTTTACACACTCATTCTTTAATGATACCAATAGCTGACCGAGAAGGGCAAAAGTAGTCGCCCAATTTATTGGGCTGACTTGTAAAGTGTTAAATTATCAAATTATGCTATAGGAGTCTACCCAATAAATTGGGTGACTACGAGCGTGACTTAGATACTATAAATCGAAAGAGATAGCAAGCTATTTTGATACTACGGTGAAAATTGTGGGTCGTTGTAAGGGCAATCCCTTATGATTCCCCAACATTAGGATTAAACCATACATTGGGCGACCACAAGGGTACGCCCCTACAAAGAACAACCGTTTGATAACGAATAACGCATATAATTATGATTACACCCCCGTTGAATTTTATATTCTTTGATAATCAATTAGATTCCACTCTTAGTTGAGATAAAGAAGGATACTTCTGCCTATTTTAAGCAAAAGACAAAAAATAACTACTAATAAAATTGATTTTTTTATATTTTAAATATAAATTGCTAATTATTGACGACGAACTTAAGCTTAGCATTTTTGTCGTTACACCTAGAATTATCATATCTAAAGGCTACCTCCCCTTCCTATATTACAACCTCAATAAAAAACACAACAGTCATTGGTATATTATGGATCGCCTTTCTGCGACTAAGGAATAGTTTCTTCTACTTGATAGCTATCCCTATTTGGCAACAGACTTTGCCAATCCCCCGACTAATCATTCCCCCTTGACTGTTGCTGCTAAAACACTCACATATAAACGTATTCAAACCATTTAAGTATGAAAATCTTTTTCATCTGCCTACAGTTTTTTATTGTTACGATCGCCTTTAGTCAAACCAGCAATGTCAATTGGACGAATCTAGTTAATGTAACAGCTAGTGGCAATACGCTTACCAAGACAGGCTCCAATGGCTGGAATGCTGGAGCATCTTCCACAAATGTACTTGCTGCTAATACTAATGGCTATGTAGAGATTAGCATTACACAAGATAATACCCATCGCTTTTTTGGATTAGGTCAATCAGACGACGGCGTCAGTTTTAAAGACATTGATTTCGCTATTTTTCTATTATCTAATAAATCCATTCGTATCTACGAGTCCGGTTCTTATAAAGGAGGTTATGGAGCTTATGCGATTGGAGACAAAATTAAAGTAGACCGAACTAATGGTACGGTAACCTATAGAAAGAATGACGTCATTTTATATACTTCCACGACTACGATGACTAATGCTCTAATAGTAGATGCTACTATCTATCACCTTGGAGGGACGGTTGAAAACGCAGTTTATTCTTTTGCTGGTGCTAGTGGCGGTGGTGGCTGTACGGATGCGGATAGTGATGGTGTGTGTGCCGACCAAGATTGTAATGATAATAATGCCAATCTACCTGCTTCTCCTGGCACTAGATGTAATGATAATAACGCCAATACCACGAATGATGTGATCCTTGCGGACGGCTGTACTTGTAGAGGTACCGTACCTGCCTGTACGGATGCGGATAATGATGGCGTGTGTGCCGACCAAGATTGTAATGATAATAATGCCAATCTACCTGCTTCTCCTGGCACTAGATGTAATGATGCGAATGCCAATACTACTAATGATGTGATCCTTGCAGACGGCTGTACTTGTAGAGGTACGATACCTGCTTGTACAGATGCGGATAATGATGGCGTGTGTGCCGACCAAGACTGTAATGATAATAATGCCAATTTACCTGCTTCTGCTGGTACTAGATGTAATGATAATAACGCCAATACCACGAATGATGTGATCCTCGCGGATGGCTGTACTTGTCAAGGTGTGGTGACACCTGTCACTCCGACTAGTAGTGGTTTATGGACCAATAACTCTAATCATATTCTTTATAATGGAAAAGTGGTCATCGGTCCTGCTGGAACAGCTATCCCTGGAGATTATAATCTATATGTAACAAAGGGGATTTTAGCGGAAAAGGTTCGAGTGGCCTTGACGAGTGGCCAGTGGGCGGATTATGTTTTTGCTAAAAATTATCGTTTAAATTCTTTGTCTTATGTCGAGTCGTATATTAATACGCACCAACATTTACCGAATGTTCCTTCTGCTAAAGAAGTGGAAACTAATGGTGTGGATGTCGGCAAAATGGATGCTACGCTGCTTCGCCAAATCGAGGAGCTTTATTTGCATGTGATTGAGCTGAATAAGAAGGTGGAAAGCTTGGAGGAAGAGGTGCGGGTGCTACGTCAAGAGGATTAGGATTGGTAGAATCTGTGTTAGGTGTTGACTTAGATATAATAGAACACGGAGCTACTTCGTAGCTACACGGATACCACTGATTTAAGTAGGTCGTGAGCGGCTTTGAATTGCTTGTTAGACATAATAGAACCCAGACAACACGGATCTCTGTAGGTCGTGAGCGGTTTTGAATTAGCTTATTAGGCTTAATAGAACCAAGTCAATATCACTCACAGCCTGAAAAATCCATGGTATCCGTATAGCTACAAAGTAGCTCCATGTGCTATTATATATAATTAGAATTCAAGTCAAGTCAACATCACTCACAACCTACTTAAATCCATGGTATCCGTATAGCTACAAAGTAGCTCCGTGTGCTATTATATATAATTAGAAATCAAATCAAGTCAACATCACTCACGACCTACCTAAATCCATGGTATCCGTGTGGCTAC
>JALZWC010000656.1 GCA_023300255.1 Saprospiraceae bacterium
TCATTTTTAGTTTTAATCGACACTGTTTCCCCAGTATCAAAATCATATTTCAACAATCCTTTATCCGTACCTACCAAGATTTTACCTTCTTGATCTATATGAATATCATTTATATTAGCGTTTTTTTGAGAATCATTAAATAATATTTGTGTCTTAAATTGATTTTTATACCAATTGTATTGACTTACTCCGTTAGGTAATCCAAACCAAAGCAAGTTCTGCGAATCTTCATAAATGCTGTAAACTAAATTACTCTTAATCGCACTAGCATCTTTAGAATTAGGCAAGGATACTTCAAAAGAAATGTTCTCAATATCTTCTGGATTATATTTTCCATTTATTAACTTAGGTAATTGATCAATGCTTGTTCTATTTAATCCATTGTTTGTAGCCACCCAAAAAGTTCCTTTTTGATCTTCAAAAGTAACAAATACTCCATTTGCAGCAATACTTTTTGATTTTTCCTTATCGTGTATAATGTTATAAAAGATTGGCTCCCAATCTTGATTATTGGGATTAGTATTTGCAGCTGTAGGAACCTCCATTAGAAACAGACCTCCTCCTATTGTAGACACCCAAAATCTACTTTGTTGATCTTGATAAATACTCCAAACATTATGAGCACTTTTTTTCTCAGATGGATAGAAACGTCTTAGTTTACTACTTTCCATATTACCATCTGTAGCTGGCAACAAAAGGTTTACTCCGCCAGCCCAAGTGGATAGCCAAATTCTATTAGCATCATCTTCTATAATGGATATTACGGCTTTAGCACTTAAAGCATCTGGATTATTTACATCAGGCATAAACCGAATAAACCGTTCCTCTGCTACCTCTAATAAATTCAGCCCATTTTCTGTCCCAATCCAAATACGGCCTTTACTATCTTCTAAAATGCTTAATACTTCGTTACTGCTTATCGAATAAGGATCAGCTTCGTTATTCAAATAAGTCGTCCATTGACCGCTTGGTTGGTGAAATTTAGTTAAACCACCATGAGTCGTTCCAATCCATAAATTCTCCTTTGTATCTTCATATAATGCCCTTATAAAATTGGATTTTATTCCACCCTCTATTTTAGGTTCATCAACCTTATAGGATTTCCTATTATTAGCTGCATCATATCTATATAAGCCATCCGTAGAACCAATCCACAGAAAGCTATTTTTATCCATGACTATGCTAAAAACTTCTTGATTAGGAATGTTTTCAACATCACTAAAATTAGTAAAAGCAACATCAGCTGCCACCTGCGCATCACTAATTAAAGCACTGCAAAATAGAAAAGGGAATAGCAGGAAGGAATAATAATATTTCTTGTATAAAAGAAAGCTCGTAATCATTGACACTTATTTACTATACGTACGTATAGTTACCTGGCAAAATTCTGGAAATAACGCAGAAATGGAAGGGGGGGAAGAAACATCTCTTATTTGCTTCTTTAATGTAAAATAAAGCCAAGTTAGTCTATTTGACTAAGCTAGTATTTTGGCTATTATTAAATTTAAAAAAAGATGCTGCCTTACTAAAATAAGTATCTAATGAAAATCTCTAGGAAAGTTAATTCTTAACTCACTTTATAGATCAATGAATATGCCAAAGTGCATATGCTGCGATAGTACTTGGCGCAACATGTAAAAATCACTATATTCGCACTATTTTTGGAAAAACTATTTTAGTATCGATAAAAAATATTGAATAGGTCAACGGCTTATTCTTTGCTCGTTACTTAAATTCAATAGGCGTTTTTTCCGTAATCGGGGCACAATGTTCCACTACAAAAAAAAGCCCTCCGTAAACCACAGATTATTATTTTTCTATCCTCTGTTTTTTTAGTTAGATAAGCGAGCTTCTATTTTTCTCGATGCTCACTATTTGCTTCAATAAATTGAAGATAACCAAATTATATTTCAAATATTATATGAGTCTGGAACCTAAATATAATCCTCAAGACAAAGAAGACAAATGGTACGAATACTGGATGAAAAAAGGATACTTTAAATCCACTCCAGATGATCGCCCTGCCTATTCTATTGTTATTCCCCCACCCAATGTAACGGGTGTCTTGCATATGGGGCACATGTTAAATAATACCATTCAAGATATTCTTATCCGAAAAGCTCGTTTGGATGGAAAAAATGCGTGTTGGGTACCTGGTACGGATCATGCATCTATTGCCACGGAAGCGAAGGTCGTAAGAATGCTTAGAGAAAAAGGTATTAAGAAAGGGGATTTGACCAGAGAAGAGTTTCTAAAACATGCCTGGGACTGGACAGATAAATATGGAGGTATCATCTTAAAGCAACTACAAAAATTAGGTGCATCCTGTGATTGGGATAGAACGGCTTTCACATTAGATGAAGTTCGATCTGAACAAGTTATAAAGGTATTTGTAGACTTATATAATAAAGGAAAACTATATCGTGGACTTCGAATGGTCAATTGGGACCCTGAAGCACAAACAGTGTTATCTAATGAAGAGGTAATACACCATGAAGAAAAAGCTTTTCTATATCACGTACGATATCAAGTAGAAGGAACGGATGAATATGTGACTATCGCTACGCAACGTCCTGAAACGATTATGGGAGATAGTGCCGTAGCAGTGCATCCTGAAGATGAGCGATACGCGCACCTGAAAGGTAAGAACATCATTGTCCCTATTGTCAATAGAGTCGTTCCTATCATATTTGATGATTATGTAGATAAAGAGTTTGGTACTGGTGCATTGAAAGTTACCCCTGCTCATGATCCAAATGATTATGAATTAGGACTAAAGCATAAACTAGAAGTCATTGATACTATTAATTTTGATGGTACCTTAAACGAATCAGCACAAATACATGTTGGACTAGATCGTTTTGCTGCCAGAAAATTAATGAAGGCAACGCTAGTAGAAAGTGGCAGTTTTGTTAAAATAGAACCATACGTTACAAGTATTGGTCGATCTGAGCGAACAAATGCAGTAGTAGAGCCTAAGCTATCTAAGCAATGGTATGTGGATATGAAACAAATCGCACCAGTTGCACTGGAGGCGGTAATGACGGATGAAATAGAGTTTTTCCCAAAGAAATATAAGAATACCTA
>JALZWC010000657.1 GCA_023300255.1 Saprospiraceae bacterium
GGTAAATAAGGGGGACAATCCATTTGCCATTTTATAGAGTCAGGTAGCTTGGGAAAAGTAGACTGATAAGAAGCTTTAAAGGCAGGATGTTTATAAACCTTAGTCATAAATCTACCCCAAATAGGAAGTGCCGTATTAGCTCCTTGCCCAAGGGAAATTGTTCTGAACCGTACGGCAGGAGATTCTCCACCTACCCATGCACCTGCTACTAAGTCTGGCGTATATCCGATAAACCAGCCATCAGAATGATTTTGGGTAGTACCAGTTTTTCCAGCAATGTCATTCTGTAAATTATATCTAAATCTAAGCCGACGAGCAGTACCACTATCCACTACTGACTGTAGCATTTTGGTCATCATCATAGCTTGTGTTGGCGTTAATATCTGTTCCGCAACCCGCTCTTCTTGGTCAAAATCAATTAAGACTTCTCCTTCTTTCGTTTCAATTCGTCTGATAAAAGAAAGCGGTTGGCGTTTTCCTTGATTGGCAAAAGTACCATACACTTGAATCATATCGTACAAGGAAACTTCTGCTGTACCTAGCGCAATGGAAGGAACGCTAGGAATAGCTGAACTCACTCCCATTTGCTGGGCTAATGCCTTTACAGAATCTACTCCTACCCGCATCATCATGTCAACAGTAACAGCGTTTACGGAATTACTTAAAGCTCCTTCCATAGAATAGACACCTTCGTATTTTCCATCTGAATTTTCTGGCGTCCAATCGTCATATTCTGTATAGACAACTAATCGGTTATGATTATATTCACAAGGAGGAATTGATTGCTTTAGCGCAGTAGCATACACCAATGGTTTGAAAGTAGAACCTGGTTGGCGTCTAGATTTAACATGATCGTATTGAAAATATTTATTATCAATACCTCCTACCCAAGCTTTGATTCGTCCGTCCTTAGGATTGGTCGCTAAAAAACCAGTATTAAGTAAGGACTGATAATACTTGATAGAGTCTACCACACTCATTTCTTTTTCTTGGTCGCCATCCCAAGTGAAGATGGTCATTCTTTTTGGTTGTTTTAATACTTCGTCAATAATTGAGGGAGGCTTCCCCTCTTTTTTTAGGCGTTTATAAAGTGCTGTTTGTTCTGTTATTTTTTTAATCTCCTTATCACTTCCCCATGGCTTTCCTTCTTTCCAATGTCGAAAAAAAGTAGCCTGCAAATCTCGCATATGCTCTGTTATTGCTTCTTCTGCGAATAGCTGTAAGCGAGAATCAATCGTCGTATAGACCTTCAATCCATCCTTATATAGGTTATAGCGACTACCATCCTCTTTTTTGTGATTTTTTAATAACTTATTTAATTCTAACCTCAGATGTTCTCTAAAATAAGTAGCCGTTCCTTCCGTATTTCCTTCTTTTTTATAGCTAAGACTAAGCGGTAAAGCTTGAAGGGAATCAATAGGATTACCCACTAAATAGCCATAACGGTTCATTTGACTTAAGACTACGTTCCTTCTTTTCAAGGATCTTTCTGGATGGTTGATTGGATTAAAAATACTTGTCCCTTTTAACATACCTACTAACACAGCAGCTTCTTCTGCCCTTACGTTTTTAGGATTGGTATTAAAAAAACGCTTAGTCGCTACCTTTATACCAAAGGTGTTGTCACTAAAGGAGACGGTATTTAAATACATAGCCAATAGCTCCTTTTTACTATAAATATGTTCTAGTCGCTTCGCTACAATCATTTCTCGGACCTTATTTACAGGTAGAGATAAAAGGCGATAGCGTTTTCTTGGGTATAAATTTTTAGCCAGTTGTTGGCTCAAAGTACTGCCTCCCCCAGAACCATCATCTTGCAACAAGATGGATTTAAATAACACCCGAAACCAGCTTCTAAAATCCACACCTCCATGTTCAAAGAAACGAGCATCTTCTGTAGCAACTAATGCGTTTACCAAAACAGGAGAAATATCTTCTAGGTTAGCGTTGATTCTATTCTGGATATAGTACTTACCTAATAGTTGTTGATCTTCTGAGTAAACCTCAGAAGCAATACTATTTTCAATAGCTGCTAAATCATTTACACTAGGTAAGGTGCCAATAATTTCTAATCGTATGAGGGCATAAAAAGTGAGGATAAATAAGAAGCCGAATAGAAAAGTGCTGCCGCCAATTAGGCTAGCCCAAGCGGTCTTAGGCCGGGCAGTTTTAAATGCTACCCATTTATGATAGGTCGGGCGTAGATGGTCTTTTACTTTTTCTAAAAAAGAAGGAGTGTTTTCTTGAAAGTTGTCAGAAGCCATTTGTTTATTTCTTGCTGTTCAGAACGAAATAATAACTTCATCAAATTGATAGAGTTATTGTTTTGTCGTTCCTAGTGTGTATTATTGTTTTCTCGTAGTTGTTCCACATTAGCTTTAGCCAATTTAGAACAGTTGTGTTTTCTTAAACGTTTAAAGTAGGGATCTAGACATGCAATGCCTCTGCAATGTCCGAATAAATTAGAATAAATTACTCAAAATGCAGCCAAAAGGTAAACTTTATTTATTGCCTACCCCATTAGGGGCAGAAGGACTAGAGGTATTGCCTCCATATGTGTTGGACATAATACGTGGCTTATCCATTTTTATTGCTGAAAAAGCAAAAACAGCTAGACATTTCATTAAAGCCACCAATCACCCCCAGCCTATTAGTGAATTGGTGTTTTTTGAGTTGAATAAACGTATTGATCCTTCGGAATGGCAACAATATCTAAAAGATGCGAAGGAAGGAAAAAACATAGGGCTGCTATCAGAAGCAGGTTGTCCTGGTGTTGCAGACCCAGGTGCAGAGATTGTTAAATTAGCACACCAAGAAGGGATAGAGGTTGTTCCATTAGTAGGACCGTCTTCTATTTTATTAGCCCTAATGGGCTCTGGTATGAGCGGACAACAATTTGCGTTTCATGGCTATTTGACGCCTAAAAAAGAATTATTACCTAAGGAATTAAAACGCTTAGAAATTACCGCAAAGAAGTATAAGCAAACCCAAATTTTTATAGAAACTCCTTACAGGAATACACAGGTTATAGAACAAGCTTTTAAACACTTGAATGGGCATACCCATTTTTGTATAGCAATGGATCTAACGTTGTCTTCTCAGTATATTGTCACTAAAAAAATCTCAGACTGGAAAAAAACTAAACTTCCTGATGTACACAAACGACCTACTGTGTTTTTAATTTATTAGCGTGTAAAACAATTTTGGGGTAGCCAATTAATTAATCCGATCACTTCCAGTGGAATGTCGTCAACTTAAGAAAAGCATGGTAGGATAGTCCTAGTTTGTGATTGCGATTTCATACGATTACCTAATATTCCTATAGCATCGAATAAAGTATCACTACTAGGACCAATTCGATACTCTTTGATCCTTGCACGATCGATGGTTGAAGTTTGTAACTTCAACCTTATATTAAACTTTGCAGTGGACCTAAAATACAAGATAAATAAAGTAAGAAAATACCAACTTTAATTTACTGTCAATTTATAGGAGAACAACAACATAATTAAACCCATGATAAAAAAACAACATGTCAGATACCGATTTTCTTGCAGCATTAAAACAACAATTAGACAACAATTTACCAGGTCAAGCTGCGCAAGCCAAAATGGCATCTGGAAGTAGAACAAAATTTCCAACCATACCGAGTACCGCAAAAGAAGCCTGTGTATTATGTCTATTATATTTAAAAGAAAAAGAATGGCATCTTGTATTAATGGAGCGAGTTTCGAATAATCCAAATGATCGACATAGTGGCCAAATGAGTTTTCCGGGAGGCAAGTTAGAAATAGGAGAAACGTACGAGGAAGGCGCATTAAGAGAAACAGAAGAAGAGATCGGCGTTCCGCGAGAAGATATCAAGATATTAGGAAAACTAACTCCATTATACATTCCTGTAAGCAATTTTCATGTCCACCCTTTTGTAGGCGTACTTACATATACTCCTTCTTTTATTCCGCAAGAATCGGAAGTAAAAGAGCTAGTAGAAGTACCAATTAGTTTGTTATTGGATTCGAATAATCGACGGATTAAAGACCTGACGATTCGGACCGTTAGTATCAAGGAAGTTCCTTATTTTGATGTGTATAAGAAAGTGGTGTGGGGAGCGACGGCGATGATGCTAAGTGAGTTTGTTGTGCTAATAAATAATGTGAAGAAGGCTATGAAAAGTGATTATGAGTTTCTTAAGTAAATACTACACATAGATTTACCAGTGAAATAATAACAAAAAACAAAACCCTTTATAACCTACGTAAACAACTTAACTAAAAAGAAGACATAAAATAAAATCAACATATAACCTTCCCATCTACAAATTGTTTTGGAGATACACATAACTGCTAATGCAATCGTCAGTGCAATCATGTAAGGTAAACTAAATTGTAAAACAGCTGGCGGAATAATTAAAGGGCCAATAAATGCAGGAATCGCCATTACGGCATAGGTATTAAAAATATTAGAGCCTAACACATTTCCAACCGCCATGTCTGTCTGCCCTTTTTTAATCGCAGCAATACTTACAAAAACTTCTGGAAGAGAAGTACCTAATGCTACTAAACTTTGAGCGATTACCGCAGAACCAATACCCATTAAACCCGATAGTTTTACAATCCCGAATACGGTATAATCTGCACCAAATTTGATAACTACTGCACTAGCCAGTAATATTGCTATTGTTTGCCAAGTAATTTTCGGACGCTCTACTTCGTCATCGCTGTCGTTACTTGTTAAAGAATGGATTAGAAAGATCGCCAATGCAATCAATAAAAAGATTGCTTCAAAGATCGCCACTTTTCCATCGTAGACGACAAACCAAAGCAAAAATGCAGACAATACCAGTAAGGGAATATCTGCATGCATGATCGTTTCGCGAACCTTAATTTCTTTCCCGATTACAGCAACTAAACCTAAAACCAACCCAACGTTCGCTATATTAGAGCCTACCACATTTCCAATAACGATATCAGAGGAGCCTTCCACTACAGCTGCAATAGAAGCCGCTAATTCTGGTAAAGAAGTACCAAATGCAACTACTGTAACACCAATAATAAATGGTGGTATTCCAAAGGATGAACCAATTTTGTCTGCAGCATCAACAAAAAAGTCCGATGCTTGGAGTAATGCAAACAAACTAACGGCAAAGATTGCTATATATGTAAGTAATTCTTGTGTCATGTCTTATTTATTCCAATTCTTCTATTCAACTGTCTTCTAAAGATAAATAAACCGCAAATGTACACTATTTGTAAGGAAGGAGGCGAGAATGAATATACATTCTTAGCTAGGTTATTTGTTCTTAGTTTCTTCTTTAAAAGAGCGTATTATTGATTCTAAGACTATTGTTAAAGGGGGGAAGAAACAACTTCTTATGTACTATAGAGTGGATGGATTGCTATGGATACAAGAAGCAGCCAAGAGTTTAAATCTATTTTTATTGAATAGATTTATCTTTATTTTCTAGCTCAAAAAATGTTAATATTTATCAATCAATAGCATTTTTTAAAGAATTACTGTACCTTGATAAGAGGTAAGGGAGGATAGTAAGCATTTTAACCTTATCCTACATATCAATTTTTTAGCCTACATCTACACACCTACGTATAATATTCCTACACAAGACTTGTTCCCGTATAATAAACTGGTCTATAAAAAATAAATCCATACTTGTGGGTACACACTGATTTTTTGATCTCATGTAGAATGAAAAATCTAATTTTTATTTGCAAGCAAGCCTACAAAACTTTACAAAGATTACTAGCCTACAATATTAGTTGGGTATTTTCCTGACAGAACAAAATATACTTATATATTAACTAAAAATGGTTAGCTAAGTAAGTTGTTTTTTGTTCTTAAACTATGAACAAACACCACTAAAATGAATCAATCACATTGGACTTATTGGGACGACTATGGAAGACAGCATGTCGTTGGTATTCTACATGGCGCAGATACTGGACACTTGGTCGTACATTGTAATTCTAAAGTAATGCTAGTAGATTTTAATGTACAAGAATCAAAGACTTATTCTTTTTGCATTGACGAACATTTATGTAAATTGAAAGTCTCCAATAAAAAGGCAACTGGCTTTACTTATGAACTAGGCGTGGATGAGAATTTGAATACGCCCGTTTATCTAAAAAAGAAAAAAGAAGCTAGAAAATTCTTATACCAAAAAATAGGCTCCATGGTAGCTGCTGTATCTATTTTAATGTTTGTAGCACTATTACTTCAGTCTTTTAAATAAATGGCTAAATCTTAGCCAATACCCTCTTCCTTATTGGTTGGGTAACAGAAACAGCAATGTTTCTGTTGCTCAACACCCCCCTTTTATTTAGAAACAACCCTATTATAAACTAGCTCACCAATATTTTTTTAATTTCCTTACCATCTATTAGATAGATTAGACCTAAATAAAATACTAATAAAACAGAGTTTATGGCTAGTTTCAATAAGGTATTATTCTGTAATTGTGTTTGTATTAATAAGCTAATTAAATAGATTCCAAGAGCAAACAATATATAGCGGACCATTTTTGCTAAGGGATATGGAATAGTATAATATTTTTGTCCAGACCAGTAACAAGCTAATGCCATAAAGGAATAACAGCATAGCGTTGCCCATGCAGAACCGATCTTTCCTAAAGAGGGAAGAAGAAGAAGATTTAAGCCAATAGTAATCAATGCACCTCCTGTAGAAATATATGCGCCCCAAATTGTTTTGTCTGCTAATTTATACCAAATAGAAAAATTATAATAGATACCTAAAACTAAGTTGGCTATTAATAAAATTGGAACGATCTCTAAGCCAGAACGAAAATCTTTTCCTAAAAACAGTTGGATCAAATCTATATAAAACATAATTCCCAAAAAAACGATACTCCCTATTAAAGTAAACAGAAGAGCAACATTTCCATACATCTCTTTTGATCCTTTCTTTGAGGAATGCCGAAAGAAAAAAGGTTCTGCGGCATAATTAAAAGCTTGGGTGAAAAGACTCATTAACACGGCTAGTTTTAAGGTAGCTCCATAAGTCCCTGTCTCTGCTCTATTTTCCGCAACAGACTCTGGTAGTATATTCGATATTAAAGGAAGTGCACCAAGAGAATTAATAACCCCTGCAAAACCGACTACGATTAAAGGTAGCGCGTACCAGACCATTTCTTTCCAGTAAGCTATATCAAAACTCCATTTAATTTTAAAGTAAGAAGGAAGAAGGAGGCAAAATACCACTAGACTAGCTAATAGATTAGCAAAGAAGACATAAGCAATCCTATTTTCTGAATTATAAATAGCACTAAGGAAGTCCGCTCCGTTTTCAATCCATATAGGACAATATTTTAAAAAGAAAAAGATTACTATAATATTAATAAGGATGTGCAGTATTTTTAAGACAGCAAACTTGATGGGGCGATTTTCCAAACGTAAGCGAGCAAAAGGAATAGCTATTAATGCGTCAAAGGCTACAATGAGTATAACAATTTGAATAAACTCCACCTTGTCGGGAAAATTTAGAAATGCGGCTATTGGAGTACTTAAGGAAAGTAGCATTCCAGTAAGAACAATAGTCGAAACTAATAAGGAGATAGTCGCTGTTGAAAAAGCTTTTTCAATACCATCTTTTGATTTACTGCCAAATCGGAAAAAGGTCGTTTCCATTCGGTAGGTAAAAAATACCGTCAAGATTGCTGCGTAAAAAAATAGCTCAGAAACGATTCCGTATTCTTCCGGAATGAATACCCTTGTTAGGTAGGGCGTAAGAATAGCATAATTTAAGAGCCGACTTAAAATACTGCTAACACCATAAATCGCCGTTTCTCCAGCTAGTTTCCGAATGGACATTGTTATTTTTTATTGAAGGGGCTATTGAATAGTTACGGAGTAATAGGCAGAGGTGATTGGTTCTAATTTTGGAGAACAATTCAGGGGCACTTTCCTGGAATTGATCGGATCACTTGCAGTGGTCCGATCAAGCTGCACGTTTCATCCGACCATTGGAACAGGCTGGCCGTTAATTCCGGATCTTACAAAGTCTTCGAGACTTGGGAAGATTTAATTACTTGAAAACCAAGACTTCCCAAGTTGCAAAACTTTGTAAGTCTGACAATTCAACTATTAACGGTCAGCCTGTGGAAGTGATCGGATGAATTAATTAGCTGCCTCAATTTTGTTTTACACACATTTTATTTTCAATAGAACCAATCATCTCTGAGTTATAAGAGGTAGAACACATGGACACTTCATTCATCTTCCCTACCCCCGATCTCTATTCACCGTCATTTTTATTAGATAACTACCAATCCATCCCAGTGTAGCAAATAAAGCAATACCACTACACAAAAGCATTAACACCAATTTTAGATTAGCTAAGGTCGATCCACGAGAGACCACACTATCTTCTAAATTTGGGAAACTACCTAATAATTGGAGCGTCGTAAAGTTTTCGCCATAATCAACAAGCATTAATAGTAAGCAGATACCAAAAATAAAATTAAGCCCCCCTGTTTTGGGACCAAATACCTTTTTTAGTAAAAAAGTGATTAATAGCATTAAAAAAGGGCCATATACCAATGGATAAATCATATCCACCACACTAGTCATAAAGCGGTGTATTTCTCGTCCTTCTGCTTTTATTTTTGTAAATAAATCCATTACTTGTACCTTCGTGTACATCGGGTACTTATCTAATATCTGTACTTTTTCTCCAGCAATGGCGCTTAATTGGTTTTCATATCTTGGAAATAAGAAAGCAAAAACTAGGTTTAATAAAAAAAATGGGAGAATTATCTTGGGTACGGCCCATTTTGATAATAATTGCGTCATAATCATGTTTAAATGAAATGAGTATAAAATAGCGGTGGGGCAGTATCCCTACCTCCACGTCTTGTCATCCCGAAGGGATCTGTGTAATTCCTACCTCCACGTATGCGTTACATAGTATTGAGGAGGTAAAGACCGTACAGATTTCTGCGAAATGACAAAGCGTGGATGTAGGAATGCTAGGCGGTTTGTTCCTAAGTAAAGATTGCCCCAGATTTGTTTTACACTCAAATGAAATGAAGTAATTTAAAAATTAATTGATGCAATTGCAGAATACATTTTTAAACGACTTTAATATTGAAAGCATTCCTTTGCCGAAAGTAAGCACAAAACTAGAATTTATGAAAAAAATATTGCTACTACTTTTATTTGCCCAAAGCATCTGGGCACAAAACGACCACAAGCTCACAGAACAAACGGTTCATACGGCTACCATAAAAGGACATATTTATTTTTTAGCTTCTGATGAGCTAAGGGGTAGAAATACGCCCTCGCCTGAATTAAATATTGCCGCCAAATACCTATCTACCACTCTAATGAGATATGGAGTGCAACCTATTCCCTCTTTAGACGGCTATTTTCAAAAAGTGCCACTAAGTAACCCACCAGAGTCGGGTGTTTTTTCGGTGGGAGACGAAGA
>JALZWC010000658.1 GCA_023300255.1 Saprospiraceae bacterium
AAGGGATTAAAGGAATGTTTGATTAATGCTATTGAGGTATCTCCACATGATCCTGCTACAGTCTATATTGCTACTACTCGTTACAAATTTAATGATCATCAGCCAGGTTTATATAAGACAACCAACTATGGAAAGACTTGGACCAATATCAGTAAGGGTATTCCTTATGGTGCTTTTACAAGAGTCATAAGAGAAGATACGGATCGAAAAGGCTTATTATTTGCTGGTACGGAAACAGGTATTTATGCTTCTTGGAATGATGGACAATCATGGGAACCTTTACAATTAAATCTACCAATTACACCGATCACTGATTTAAAGGTAGCTCATAATGATTTAATTGTAGCAACTTCTGGTCGATCCTTTTGGATCTTAGATGATTTAGGTACCTTGCGTCAATATAAAAACGTCAATAGCGATTTTCAGTTGTACCAACCGGAAAATGCGATCTTAGTGAATGGAGGAAGTGAATTGAATAGTACCAAAAAATCCTTTAAAGGAACCAATCCATTAAGAGGAGTGAATCCTGCAAATGGAATTGTATTGTATTATCAATTGCCAACTATCAAAAAGGGAGAAAATATCTCCTTAAGCATTAAAGACGCTAGCGGTAAATTAATTAGAACGATTACTTCCAAAAAGGATACTACTTTTAAATCATGGGCAGGAGGACCTTCCGTCGAGCCTACTTTATCTAAGTCCAAAGGCTTGAATCGATTTGTTTGGAATATGAGACATACCTCTACAAAAGGTATCCCAGGCGTATATATCGAAGGTAGTTACAGAGGACATAAGGCTATTCCAGGGATCTATACTTTTACTTTAAAAAAAGGAGATCAAGTAATATCTACTACTGCCAGCATATTAGCAAATCCAGTATATACGACTTCGCCAGATCGTTATAAAACTTATGATGCCTTGATGTCAGAAATGGAAGGTAAATATTCCAGTATGCATGAATCAGTCAATAAGTTAAATGGATTGCAAAAGCAGTTGAGTAGCATTGTGAATAAGTTACCTACGGAAGAAAAATACCTTTCGCTAAAAGGTAAGGGACAAGAATTATTGAAAAGAATAAAGACTTGGGATGAGACTATGGTGCAGCGTAAGTCACAAGCTTATGATGATGTAGAGAATTTTCCAAATGGATTTACGGCTAATTATTTTTTCTTGATTAACCAAACAGAAAGTGATATCCCACAAGTTAACCAAGCTTCTTTGGATCGGAAAAAAGAGCTAGAAACGGAATGGATTAATTTGAATAAAGAGGTTCAAGAATTACTAGATACAGCTATTCCTACTTTTAATAAGGAGCTTTGGGATGCTGGTATTGGTGCGCTTTGGAGTAGATAGGGATTTAGGTGTAAAAGATAGTAAATTAGAAAAGCCTTACGTAGCGTAGCTATGTAAGGCTTTTTAACGATAGATTGAATTATATTTTTCCTTTCCTATCTACAAGCCTAGTCGATCCATTTCCTCTTTTTCATATCTACTATCTTCAGCTGGATATCTTAGCTTGTCTTCATATTGACCGCTTTCTTTTGCTAAAGACCAAATCAAACTTTCACCAGCGGGTTCAACTTTTGGGACCTGCTGATAAATTGGATCTTTATATGCTTCTATAGCATTAATAACGTCCCATCCTTCCGTTTTAAATCTTTTTATTAAGCTTTTCAGGAATAGGGCGGAAGTTAAGTTATGATGTAGTAATAGGACATGCTTGATGTGTCGGTCATTTAGCTCAAAAGAAATAGATTCATAAAATTTTGCTCTTTCCATTATATGATCCAAGTAGAAATTTTGAAATGCTAAGGTGTCCACTTTTTTTCTATATTTCATTTGATTGATTAATCTAGAATTGACATACCAATCAGAAGCGTCAATAGTTACGTGACCATTATTATAGTTATGCTTCTTTAAAATTGTTCGGATACCTTCAATTTTTTCTTTTGTTTTTCCTTCCTTTAAATAGGGGAATCGAAAATACTTGACGTAATTTTTATACTGATTTATAATAGTATCCGTTTCTAATAATTCTGCTTCAAATATTTCTAAAGTATTATTCTTGTCATTAAAATTTGGATGGGAAAAAGTGTGATTAGCGATTTTATGGTTTTGCTTATCCCATTCAGTTAATAAGAATGTTCCTTTTGTATCCTTTTTATTAAAACCCGTAACGAAGAAAATAGATTTCAAATCTACTTGCTTTAGCGAAGTCAGGATCATACTATTCCAATCTTCAAACTTATAATTAGCGAGATTATTTGTAATTCCATCATCAAATGTAAAACTGACGGTTGGTTTTCCTTTTTCCTTAATTACATTCGTTGTAGTATTTGTTTGCTCTTTACAAGCAAATCCCACAGTTAGAATTATAAAGAGAATTAGTGGTTTTATTTTATTCATTTTTTATACAGAAAGTACGCTAAGTAACGATGAAAGAATAAATGGTGCATTTCGACGAGGTTATTTTGCTTTTAGTTTTTCCCTGCCTGCGTGCCCTATGGTATATACATATTTTTTACAAGATGTAGTAAATACGGTGACGAAGCTACGCTCCTTATGAATTTTGTCCTAA
>JALZWC010000659.1 GCA_023300255.1 Saprospiraceae bacterium
TATGGAAGCGGGTTGTAGTCATTTTGACACCGTTGTCATTACTCAACCAGAAGCCATTGATGTCTTTGTTGAAGTCACACCTGTAACTTGTTCCGATGGTCAAATTTGTATCACCAATGTTCTAGGGGGTACAGGTAAATATACCTACTCTTGGTCTGGTACGGGTATCGAAGGCTTAACAGATTCTTGTGTAACAATCACCGAAGCTGGTATTTATACCTTAAATGTAATGGACGAAAACGGCTGTGATAAATCAGTAGATATAAACATAGCGGATGAAGGTTGTTGCTTCCAACCAGAAGGTATTTTAGTAATTGATGCAGACTGTGGAAAAGATAATGGTTCTGCTACTGTGGATATTGTGGGGGGTGACGAAAGCATCATTACTTATACTTGGAGCGACAATGTCAGTAATTCTAATATCGCTAATAATCTAAGTGCAGGCGTTTACTTTGTCACTATTGAAAATGGCTTACCTGAGTGTACGCAAATTCTTGAAGTAGCAGTTGGTAATAACAAGGCACCTAATTTGGCTATTGAAACAATCAAGCCTGCTACTTGCCCAAATGAAAATGGTAGTGTAACGATCACTTGGGAAAATGGGATTGCACCTTTTGCGATCTCTATCAACGATGCAACACCTATTAATACAGGTAGCACTTCGCAAGCTTTTGACAATCTTGCTCCTGGTAATTATACTATTGAAATAACAGATGCCAATGGTTGTAAAGATTTCTTAGCTATTACTATCGAAAGCGATGGCGGCTTAGAAGTTAATATGGATAACACTACGAATGCCGATTGTAATACGGCTAATGGCGAAGCTATTATTAGCGTCAATCCTACCGGGGTTTATACCTATACTTGGAGCGATGGTGGTGCAGGAAATAATCGATCAGATTTGGCTAGTGGTATTTATACCGTCTTAGTGAGTGATGCTAATGCTTGTACTGGAGAAGTCCAAGTAGTCATTAATGATAAAAACGTTACGATGCCTGCTATTAGCAAAACAGATGCAAGCTGCATCAATACTTGCGATGGTCGCATTATGCTAACTACTGGCACTGGTATCTTTACAATTAAGGATATATCAGGAAATGAAATTTCATTAACACAGGCTAGTGGTAGTCTGTGCGCTGGTGATTATATTATAGAATACATGGAAGCTGGGTGTAGTTATTTTGATACCTTATCAATCACCCAACCCGAAGCTATTGATGTCTTTATCGAAATCACACCTGTTACTTGTTCCGATGGTCAAATTTGTATTACCAATGTTTTAGGTGGTAATGGAGATTACACCTACACTTGGTCAGGTACTGGAATCGAAGGGTTAACTGATTCTTGTGTAACTATAGTCGAAGGTGGTATTTATACCCTGAGTGTGATGGACCAAAATGGTTGCGGCAAAGTTGCACAAATTAATGTAATGCAAGAAGGTTGTTGTTTCCAACCAGAAGGCATCTTAGTAATTGATGCAGACTGTGGAGCAGATAATGGATCTGCCACCATAGATATTGTAGGCGGTAACAAAAACACGATCACTTATACTTGGAGCAACGATGCAAGTAATTCCAATACAGCTAATAATCTAAGCGCAGGTGTGTACTATGTAACCATTGAAAATGGATTGCCCGAGTGTACGCAAATTTTAGAAGTAGCAGTTGGTAATACCGATGCACCGAATTTAGCTATTGAAGCAATCATGCCTACTACTTGTCCAAGTGACGATGGTAGTGTGACGCTTACTTGGGAAAATGGACTAGCGCCTTTTGCAATTTCTATCAACGGTGCAACTCCTATTAATACAGGTAATACTTCGCAAACTTTTGATAACCTTGCTGCTGGAAATTACACTATTGAAATAGCCGATGCTAATGATTGTAAAGATTACTTGGCGATCACTATCGAAAGCGATAGCGGTTTAAGAGTAAGTATAGATAGCACAACGGATGCTGATTGTAATACTTCCAATGGTTCCGCTTCAGTTAATGTAACTCCTACTGGAAATTATATTTATACTTGGAGCGATGGTGGAACTGGAAATAGTAGATCAGATTTGGCTAGTGGTATTTATACAGTCCTTGTATCTAGCCCGAATGGATGTACAGGAGAAGTGCAAGTCATTATTAATGACCTCAATATTGCAATGCCTACGATCAACAAATTAGATGCAAGTTGTGTCAACACTTGTGATGGTCGTATTATGCTAACTACGGGTACAGGTACTTTTACCATCACTGATGACGAAGGAGAAATTATTAGCTTAACACAAGCAAATGGTAGCCTATGCGCTGGTGATTATATCATAAAATACACAGAAGCAGGTTGTAGTAGTTTTGATACCATTACTATTTCCCAACCAGATGCACTTGATGTCTTTATTGAAATCACACCACTTACCTGCGGGGAAGGAGGAATTTGTATTACAAATGTCTTAGGTGGAAGTGGAACGTATACCTATACTTGGTCAGGGCCAAATACGAATTCGATTCTTGATACTTGTTTAATAGTAACAGAAAACGGTCTTTATACGCTTAGCGTAATGGATAGTAATGGCTGTGGCAAGACTACAGAAATTTATATAACAGACTACGGCTGTTGTTTTACACCTGGCGGTATTGTAGTTTTTGATGCACTATGTGGAGCAGACAATGGTACAGCTAGTGTAGATATTCTAAATGGAGATGAAAGTAATATCAGCTATACTTGGAGTAATGGAAATAATACAAATACGGCTACTAATTTAAGTGCAGGCACTTATACGGTAACTATTGAAAATGGCATTCCTTCTTGTACACAGATCCTAAATATTCCTGTAGGAAATGTAGGTGGACCAAACTTGACTGTCGATTCTATTACACCTGCAACTTGTCCAGCAAGCGATGGTAGCGTTACCCTCAATTGGGAAGGCAGTACAGGGCCATTTAATATTTATATGAATAGCGCTAGTCCAATTCTTACTGTTAATACTACGTCTCAAACCTTTTTTAATTTAGGAGCAGGGACTTACAATTTTGGAATAGAAGATGCAGAAGGTTGTATCGATTTCCTTTCTATTACTATCGAACAAGATGGTGGATTGGAGATCAATGTAGAAAATGTAATGGAGTCTGTTTGTGGACAATCAAGTGGAGCGGCTACTATAGTAGCTACACCCGCAGGCAACTATACATATGCATGGAGTGATGGTGGAACGGGTAATAGCCGATCAGATTTAGCCAGTGGTATTTATACCGTCCTAGTAAATGCGCCAAATGGTTGTACAGGAGAAGTACAAGTTATTATCAATGATGAAAACACTTCTATGCCAGCTATCACAACTACCGATGTAAGTTGCTTCGATGCATGTGATGGCAGTATTATTCTTGACAAAGGCACAGGAATTTGTATCATAAAAGATGCAGGTGGGAATGAAGTGCCATTAGCTGTTATTAATGGTAAACTATGTGCTGGAGATTATACGATACAATATACAGATGGTAATGGATGTGCAAGTTTTGATACCCTAAATATTGCAGAACCTGATCCCTTCGATGTGTTTATCGAAGTCGCGCCTATTGTTTGCAGAAGAGGTACAATATGTGTAACAGATGTAGCTGGTGCTAATGGAAATTATACCTACCATTGGTCTGGCCCAAATGTAGAAGGATTGACAGATAGTTGTATTACTGTTACCGAAGAAACTATCTATACTTTAATTGTAAGTGATGATAATGGTTGTGATAAAGAGATTGAAGTATTTGTCCCATACATAGAATGCATTGTAGATTTAGCATTAAAGAAAACGACAACAGATACGGGGCCATTCTCTTATGGAGATAGAGTTACTTTCGATTTCACCGTTTACAACCAAGGTAATTTCCCTGCAACGAATATTGAAATTACAGAATATATACCTTGTGGATTTACTTTTAATTCTGCTTTAAATACCAATTGGGTTCAAGCTTCAAGTATTGGCGTTACAACACTTATTACGGACACCTTACAAGCAGGGGACTCCAGTATTGTCTCCATTGTTTTAATTGTTCAAACTTGTGCGGAGGTAGATGCATGGAACAACCACGCAGAAATTAGTCATACAGAAGACGAGCTAGGCAATGACACCACCGAGGACGATATAGATTCTGATGCAGATGACGACCCAAGTAATGATGGCGAGATGGAAGATGATGCAACGGACAATGAAAATGGAGATGAAGATGATGCTGATTTCCATGTTATTGAGGTATTTGATTTGGCATTAACCAAACAATTAGCACCCAACCAACAAACGCCTGCAATAGCTGGTACT
>JALZWC010000660.1 GCA_023300255.1 Saprospiraceae bacterium
AGAGCAAGTGAATCTATCTGGCTTTAGACAGACCGCAAAGCGGACGGGCTTGCTGGGCAGGTTAAAATGGCTAATTTATTCTTACTCTTTGCCTTAGATCTATCCTGATCTCACAATTACGAAAATAGCTTGTTTTTATTTGTAAACAACACTATTTTAGTGTTGAAGTTCTTTAAGTACTATATGCTAATTAATTCGATATTTTAGGAATATCTTTTTCTGCTAGTTCTATTTTAAAAATAAGTCCGTAGCTCGGCTATGCACTGAATTTTAAAAGAAAACTAGGGCAAGTTTATCCAAATCACAAAAGTAGTTGACATTTCTTACTTCCAAGATACGAATAACATCAAGTATAGCTCGCTTTGTGTCTTCGTGTCTTTGTGGCAATGTCAACCAACTAGATAAACTTGTCAAAACTAGCAAAAAAATCTTATCCTTAAAATTTATCGACTTAATCAACACATAGTACTTAACAATGTTTTCTTAAACAACTTCGTTTAATAGTTATTAGCTATTAACAATTTAACTAACACCAATTTATTCCAACTATGAGTTTATTTTCTTTTTTAAAAAATGCTGGCGCTAAGATATTTGGCAATACCGCTGCTCCGACTAAAAAAAATACTACTTTAACTGAAGTCGATACAAGGAAAGCAGAAGATATTGCAAGAAGACAAAAAGTAATTGTCTTAAAAGGAGTTGTCAATAGTTTGAATCTTGATGTACAAGATCTTGATGTAGATTTTTATGAAGACACCGTAACTGTCTATGGCAGTGTAGACAAGCAAGCAGAAAAAGAAAAAATAATTCTAGCTTTAGGTAATGTAGCAGGCGTCGCATCTGTAGATGACCGAATGATTGTGGAAAATCCTGCCGCAGAAGCTGTATTCTACGAAGTAAAAAAAGGAGACTCTCTATCTAAAATAGCGAAGACCCATTATGGAAATGCTATGAAGTATCCTATGATTTTCGATGCCAACAAGCCAATGCTAAAAGATCCAAATAAAATATACCCGGGACAAGTATTACGAATCCCACAATTAGAGGCATAACTAATATTTTAGAATGTAAGGATTTTAAGATATGGCTTTTTCAAAGCCTGTTTTGAAATCCTTGCTTTCTAGTAATCATTTTACGAGCTGCTAAAAGCAGATAATATTTATTCTTTTCCCTATTTCCCATTCCATTCCTATCCTGCTCCATTCCTATCTATTAAAAATTTGTCTAAACTTTATTAGAATAATTTCTAATATTTAACATTGTGTCAAATAATAGCAAAATTTAAGACGCCTCCTTAACGTTGTTAAGGTGAAGTACCTATTTTGTTATTCTTTTACTACAATCGATTCTATAAGTACCAACTTTACCTATATGCCTATTTTCAAGTGGCTGAAAAGTCCTCTCTCAACAAAACTGTACCGTATCCTCGGATACAGTCTATTCCTATTCCTATTCCTATTTTCGATGCCTATAATCGCCCAAAACACGATTGAAGTCCGCATAGAGGACGGACAAGCAACTAGCACCTGCGTAGATGGTTTTGGTGCTAATGCAGAACCGCTTTGGCAGGTCAATATCGAAAACGAAGGCTGGATTACCTATGGCGATGCCCTTTGTCATAATACGACCCCTAATGTTCAATTTACTACCAATTTAGATTGTTTGGGAGACTTGAGGGGCGGAGAAATTCAGGTATGTTTTAAGGTTTTCGAAAATGATAATAGTCTCCTATCTCCTTGTAAAATAGATATAGATTGTGAACAAATGCTTTGTGAGTATATCGTTTTGCCATTAGCAGGGGAAACAACGGACTACAATTTGAGTATTCCAGATGGATTAGATTCTGGGGGAAATCTTTCTTTTTCCATTACCGTAGATGGCCAGCAAAATGGAGCTGTTAACGATCATATATGTCATGCTATAGATTTAGGAACGCTAGAGAATCGAGCCGTCCAAGAAAAAGAAGACTTAATCGTTTATAATAATTTTTGCGCCACTGCAACAGAAGAAGTTGATCCTAAAAAAACGAACGGTAGTTTTACGAATAATGCAGGGGTCTGGTTTTCTTTCAATACAGGAGCCGATCCAAGCGAATTAATTTTAATAGAAGCCTTCAATGATCCAGAAGCTACTGGGGATATTATTAACCTTCAATTAGCTTTATACCAACTAGACACTGATTGTAGTGAAGAGGCAACATATGTCACAGATCATCATAATCCTCGTGTATTAGACGAACATTTATTATTAGAATGTCTATCTCCTAATCAAGAATATTACTTATTAGTAGACGGTGTTTTTGATGATACTAACGATCCTAGTGTGCCTGAATTAAGAGGCTATTTTAGTATTCGAATTCAAGAGATAACCGTCGAAGGAGGGAACGACGATATTTGTGGCGCTATCATTTTACCAATTGAAGAAGGTGGGACTAAAACTTATACCAATTTTTTTAACAATTGCGCGACCAATACCAATGATCCTATAGTCGAAAATTATCCTTCTCTACAACCTGTTTGGTTTCAATTTACCCCCCCTTTGACCCATCATGCATTGATAGAAGTGACTAGTCATTTACCCTATCCAAATGGTGTTGATCCTATTGAACCTCAAATAGCCGTTTTCAGTTCAGACGATGATACCTGTACAGGAAATTTAACAAAAGTAAGTCATCATTATGAAAACGATAGTCCAAAGAATGCTATAACAATGGGTTGTTTAGATCCTAATAAAACGTATTGGATCATGGTCGATGGAAGCGAAGCCAATCCTACAGGCATGTTTGATTTAAGCATAACAGATCCTGGCTATCCTGATGTAAAGAAGTTTGAGGCTACTGCCTGCCACGGAATGCCTTATATATTAGGAAACCAACTGTATACAGTCGCAGGTACTTATACAGATACCGTTCTATTTGCAGAAGGTTGTTTAGAAATTTTGGAAACAACCTTAAGTTTCGTTGACGCCCTCCAGATAGAAATTGACATAATAAAACCAGCGGGTAGATTAGGCACAAGCGACGGTAATGTCAGTGTAGACCTTACAGGTGGTTCTGGAATGCATACCATTACCTGGTCAGACGGCACTAATGAGCCTGTTGGAAAAGATTTGACAGGTGGTACAATCTATTGTATTTCGGTAGTGGATGATACTGTTAGTTGTATGTTAGACACTTGCTTTGAAATGCCTTATGTCATTCCGCTTAAAGCAACTATTACAAATGATACCATAGACTGCTTTGGGGACAATGATGGAACATTAGTATTAGATATCACAAAAGGATTCCCGCCTTATAGTTATGAATTAATAAGTGTAGATAATGGGGTATCAATTCAGAAAGGAACCCTTACCGATACAATAGGTACGATCCGTTTTACAAACCTAATTGCTGGTGCCTATCAAGTCTTGTTGAATACAGCTAATAACAGTTGGGACAGATCCGTTGCCGTACTCACCCCCAAGACAATAGATATTTCTATACTAACGAAAACCGAAGCCTCTTGTCATAACACTTGTGATGCAATGGTGGATTTATTAGTAGAAGGTGGAAATGGCAGTTTTGATTTTAATTGGTCTGATAATGTAAGTAGTATACAAAGCTCTAGAGCGCTGTGTGGTGGAGATTATCAATTAACCGTAACAGATGAAAAACAGTGTACCGCTGCCCTAGAATTAACGATAAGCCAACCAATAACCTTTACTGCCAAAGCGACCCAGACAAAAACAATTAGTTGTTTTGGAGAGAATAATGGAGAGGCGGTGGTCAATGCTAGTAGTAATCCTACCAATTTTATCTGGGACAATGGCGATACGATAGCTATAGCGAATGACCTAGCAGCTGGCATTCATACAGTCGTTGTATATAATGAAAACAATTGTACAGATACTGCATTTGTAGAAATAGAAGAACCTGCTCCACTAATAGCAACGATTGATGTCCTCTCCACTATTAATTGTTTCGGAGAACAAAATGGATTATTACAAGGAATGGCAACAGGCGGAAATGGTCGTTTTTCCTATCTATGGAATAATAATAGTACCGCCATTTTAAATGATAATTTACCAGCAGGTAATTATTCTTTGACGATTACAGATGCAATAGGTTGTACAAACAATACTACGCTGGATTTATCCCAACCAAACGCTTTATCTACTCAAATCACCAAGCAAGATGTTACTTGTCCTGGCGGACCTAATAGTGGCGAAATTTTCATAGAGGAGCCAATCGGTGGTGTTGCTCCATATGCTTATAGTATCAATAGAAGGGTATTTTCTTCCACTACTGCTTTTAATAATCTAAGTGCAGACAGCTATGAAATAACTGCCCAAGATGCGAATGGTTGCGCGACTACCGAAACGATCGTCATCAATGATCCTCCAGTATTAGAAGTAGAATTAGGCGAATCTCAGGTGCTTAAACTAGGCAATACCATTCAATTAACCGCATTGACCAATCTTCCTGTAAGGTATCAATGGAATATAGCAGATAGCAGTGCTTGTACAGATTGTAAAGCTATTGAAATCACCCCAACTACCTCTACTAGGTATAAAGTTACAGTAACAGATATTGATACAGAATGTGTCGCAACAGACGAGGTTTTTATTACTATTGATAACAATCGAGACGTATATGTTCCCAATGCCTTTTCTCCGAATGGAGATGGATACAATGATGCCCTAATGATTTATGGTGGGAATAATATTAAATTGATTAAAGCCTTCAAAGTATTTGATCGCCACGGAAATTTAGTCTATCAAGCAGACAATTTTGCGCCTAATGACGCTTCCTCTAGCTGGAAAGGAGATTTTAATGGGCAACGTCTTGCCTCTGCCCTATTCATTTACTGGGCCGAAGTGGAATTTATTGACGGTTATTCTGATATATATAAAGGGGATATCGCCTTATTTCGATAGGTAGATAAGGCAAAAAGTGAGAATAAATTGGTCGTTTTAAGCTAGTCATTTTTTACGCTAAGATGAAGGAGTGTAAGCTCCTGAACCGCAAAGCGGATGGGCG
>JALZWC010000661.1 GCA_023300255.1 Saprospiraceae bacterium
CCTACTATGCACTAGTTTTTTGGCTTCCTAAGACAGAAAAATGACTAACCCAACTTGTAACATTTATTATCTCCTCATTCCATAGAAAACTATTACTTCAAATTTAGAAATTATAAGTAAAAGCAATTCTGTAATCTAAAGGTATATCTACAGACCCATCTTCTAAAACATTCCAAAGGATAGATATTTCATAGCCAATTAATCCGCCACTACTACCATATCCACCACCAACAAAGAAATTATCTCTACTTCCTCTTCTTGTTTCTCCGTTTCCAATAGGATCGGCTCTACTTTCCAATTGGTATTCTACATGAGCGAAGAAAGGGTTGAATACTTTATATCTAGCAAAACCGCCAATCGCATAATTAAAAATATTATATTTATCTGATGTGTTGTTGCCAGTGGCAAATCGAGCATGAACATAATCTAATTCGGCTCTTGGTCCGATAGAGAATTCTTCTGTTATTTTATAACCAAACATCGGAGAAATGGAAAAATTAAATTGACTGGAATTTGTACCACCACCAAAGTTCAAGCCTATTCCACCTCCATACCACAATTTATGTGATCCGAAACCTTCTTCGTCAAAATAATCTTCTACTTTATCATTTGATCTAGGTTTCTTTCTTTGTGCATCCGCATTAAAACTAAAACCTACCAAAAAGACTAATAAAAAAGTTGCGATTTTAATTATGTTACTAGTCTTAACTCCTTGCAATTCAGACAGTTGTAAATTCATATTATTATAAATAAGTGAGATAAATTATTATTTCAGTAAGTAATTTATTTACCAACCTACTTTTGTAAAATCATTCGTAAATTTCCACATTAGGAAAGAAGGCTGGCCAGCTAAACCAATAAGCGATATTGGATGTAACAGGCTTTAAATCTTCTTTCGACACCAAGTCAATCGTTTCTCCTAAGACATTAAATTCTTGTCCGCTTTCATCTTTAATGATCAACATGGATGGATCAGCAATACTAAAAGTCGATACACTTCCATCTGCTCTTTCTCTATTGTATGCAACAATCAACTCTTTTTCTTGGCTCCCAATAACAACCAAAGGAACGCCTCTAAATTCATCGTGAATAATTCGATGACCTTTTTCTGGAAATAGAGACATTGGGTACACTTTTGCATCCTCTCCTATTATTACACCTAATCCTTTTTCTTTATACGGAATTGGCCTCGGCAAAGTCTCTAAAGGAACTGTTAAATCAAATAAGACCGTAGTATCTGTTCTATAATCCCCGTATGGATAGGTTTGATAAGGCCTATTGAAACCTGTCTTCGTTGTTAAGACTTGACTATTAGGAAAAAGTAATCGCCAAGCCCCCCAATTCATTTCAATTACTGGATATTCTTTAAGTTTTTTATTGGTGACTTCTTGTTCTATAATTGATCCATTTACTGCTCGACGTTCAAATTGTAGCCATGCATTATCAGGGGATTCATCAAATGCAATCAAGTTTGAATTATATAATAACCCTGATACACTTAGCTTAAAGAGTACCTGATTATTGGCTGTTCGCCTTTCAAATGCAATTCCGCTTCCATTTAACGTAGCATAGGTAATAGCTATAGGAATAGCTCCAATATTATCATTAACAATCTCGTGCCAATTTAATATAGATAAAGGATACGCTTTTATTTGATCGTTTACTTTAATTCCTATCACCAGACTGCTATCTGCAAGAAAATCAACCTCTCCTACTGGCACAAAATCAGGGTCATTGATAGCAGGAATATCATTTTCTCCTTCTCCTATTTGTATCCATGCTGCATCTATTATCCATCCACCACCAACTCGTCCTTTAGAACATGCTGTCATTAAACATAGTATTAAAAGGAGCGAATATATATAAACTGTTTGTTTCAAATTATTGTTAATTAAAAGAATAGAAGTATAAAACTACGGTATAACAAGCAATCCATCAAATAGATTTTTATTATGAAACAAAAATATTTACCTATTAATTGTAATTTTTATGATGAATTAGAAATACTGGCTATGCGCGGACAGTCTTGCCTAATTCGCTATTGGAAAGACCTTAAATACCAAGAACAAGTTGAGATAACAGACACAATCACTACTATTAAAATAGTCGATAAAGCAGAATATCTACTACTAAAAAAAGGCACCCCTATTCGACTAGATCAATTAATTAGTGTAGATGGCAAGGAATTGAAAGGTTATTGTGGGTAACACAACTCTCTGAGTTGTGCATAAGCTAGACCTGCACAACTCAGAGAGTCGTGTTATAGTTACACTACCAGCGAAAATTGAACGTATACTTTGTGTGTTCTGTGTCTTCTTTGTGAACTCTGTGCCTGCCTGGCGGCTAGACAGGTCTTCACTATTTTATCCAGTAGTAAATACTCCTTAGTTATTCCGTATAACAGGAATTTATTTGGTATAAAGTCTTCTGTTTATCCTTAAAAATTACTAAAAAAAATTAGCTTTGCGATTCACTTAAGAAAGCAGGAAAAATTAAAGAACAACTTCATAAAACATTCACTCCTAGATGAGTACTACACACACTATTCTAATTACGAAAACACTAAATCTGCCTAGAAATAGCGTAGAAAACACGATTAAATTACTAGATGACGGAGCAACCATTCCTTTTATAGCTCGGTATCGAAAAGAGATGACAGGATCTCTAGACGAAGTAGCCATTGGAGATATTAGTACCCAATTAAAAAAATTCAGAGAATTAGAAAAACGCAAAGAAACGATCCTCAAGGCTATAGAGGAACAAGGAGCGTTAACCGATGTCCTCAAAAAGAGAATCCAAGAAACTTGGGACAGCACCGTTTTAGAAGATATTTATCTACCATTTAAGAAGAAGCGTAAAACGAGAGGCGCTGCTGCAAAAGCCAAGGGATTAGAACCATTGGCTACCCTACTCTCTCAACAAACAGTACAACAAATTGACGTAGAAGCAAAAAAGTACCTAAACGATCAAGTTCCCAATATTGAAGAAGCCTTAGCTGGAGCAAGAGATATTATAGCCGAGTGGGTTAACGAAAATGAAGTAGCTAGAAATAAAGTCCGTTATATATTCAGAAAAGAAGCCACCATCAAAGCAAAAGTAGCCAGAGGCAAACAAGAAGCAGGGATCAAATACAAAGATTATTTCGAATTTGAAGAACCTTTAAATAGATGTCCTGCCCACCGCTTAATGGCTATTCGTAGAGGAGAAGAGGAAGGTTTTCTAAGAGTTTCTATTAAGCCCGAAGAAGAAGAGGTGCTTTACAAACTAGAACAGCAATTTATAGAAGGTAGTGGAGCTGCTTCGAAGGAAGTAAAACTAGCCGTACAGGATAGCTATAAGCGCTTGATTCAACCATCTATTGAGACAGAATTCAGAAATACGACGAAAGAATTGGCAGACAAAGAAGCCATTGGCGTCTTTGCAGAAAACTTAAAGCAACTACTATTAGCTCCACCTTTAGGAGAATTAAGAACTTTAGCACTTGATCCTGGGTTTAGAACAGGGTGTAAGATCGTTTGCTTAGACGAACATGGCTATTTATTACAAAACACCGCTATCTACCCACACCCTCCACAATCTGATCGTATGGGGGCGGTCATTGCCTTGAAAAAATTAGTAAAACAATATAATATACAAGCGATAGCAATCGGTAATGGTACTGCTGGTAGAGAATCCATGTCACTCGTTAAAGAAATTGATTTTGGTAAACCTGTAGAGGTTTATATGGTTAATGAAAATGGGGCTTCTATTTACTCCGCCTCCGCTACCGCCAGAGAAGAATTTCCAGATCAAGATGTTACGGTAAGAGGAGCAATTTCTATAGGTAGGCGCTTAATGGATCCACTAGCAGAATTAGTAAAAATAGATGCGAAATCCATTGGCGTAGGCCAATACCAGCATGATGTCCATCAAGGCATGCTTAAGGAAAGTTTAGACAGGGTAGTAGAAAGTTGTGTGAATGCAGTAGGGGTAAATGTCAATACGGCTAGTAAGCATCTATTAACCTATGTATCTGGATTAGGGCCTACCCTAGCTAGTAACGTGGTTCAGTATAGAAAAGAAAATGGGGCCTTTTCCAATAGAAAGCAATTGAAAAAAGTGGCTAGAATGGGCGCAAAAGCGTATGAACAATGTGCTGGTTTTTTACGCATTAAAGATGCTAAAAATCCTTTAGATAATACTGCGGTTCATCCAGAAAGCTACTCCATTGTGGAGCACATGGCCAAAGATTTAAATTGCTCTGTAAAAGACTTGATTACGGATAAGACGTTACATAAACAGCTAGATTTACCGACCTATACAACAGAAAAAATCGGTCTCCCTACCCTAAAAGACATTGTTAAAGAATTAGATAAACCAGGCTTAGATCCAAGAGGAAAAGCAAAATCTTTTGACTTTGCTCAAAATATTAAGACCATCAATGATTTATCTATAGGAATGGTCCTACCCGGATTAATCACTAATATCACCAACTTTGGCGCATTTGTAGATGTAGGCGTTAAGCAGGATGGCTTGGTGCACGTTTCCCAAATCGCTAATAAATTTGTTAAAAATCCTGCTGATGAAGTAAAATTGCAACAACAGGTGAAAGTGAAGGTGCTGGAAGTGGATATTGCCCGTAATCGAATACTCTTATCTATGAAGCAGGTATAAGAAGTAATAGGTAATAGGTAAGAGGTAAGAAGTAATAGGTAAAAAGTAATAGGTATTTGCTGCTCGTACCTACTTATTACTTCTTACCTATTTATACATTGAACTAGAAGAATCGAGAGTAGAGACAAATATCGAAGACTATTCTTTCTCTTATCCAATAGTGTGTAGTGTGACCTATTACCTATTACTTCTTACTTCTTACTTCTTACTTCTTACCTA
>JALZWC010000662.1 GCA_023300255.1 Saprospiraceae bacterium
AAACATCTTTTTCCGTCTAAGAAACCGAAAAAATAAGTCCGTAGCCCTGCTATCCTGCCTGGCGGCTCGACAGGTGCACTGATTTTTTCAATTCCTTAGACGAAAAAATCTAGTTCCTAAATTTACCCGTTTAATTAACACGACCTACTTACGTTTAATTGTGTCCAAGTACTTACCTAGCACTTATTTTTTTTTATTGAACGCAGAGATGCAGAGAAACAAATTCTCCACTGTACTTTCGCATTCAATAATGTAACCACTCTACCACATCTTAAATTTTCCATCCTACTATGCGTTTTTTAATCACCCTATTTTCTCTAACTATTCTTTGTACCTCCCTCCAAGCTCAAGAGGTAAGCTTTGAAGCTGCTACCGATGCTAGAGAATTAGTTGAAAATGAATATGTAGAAGTGACCTTCACTTTAAAAAACGCCCAAGGCAGTAATTTTCAACCACCAAATTTTAAAGGATTTAATGTATTAAGTGGTCCTAGTCGCTCTAATAGGATGACAATTATCAATGGACAACGCTCTCAAGAAATGGGGTATGGTTATACCATACAACCTAAGCAAAAGGGAACATACAAAATCGGTCCTGCTAGTATAAAAGTCGGTGGCAAGACCATGAAAACTAAGCCTATTTCTATTAAAGTAGTAAAAGCAAAAACAGTTGCCAAAGGAGCATCCAATGGAGAAGAAGTGTTTGTACGGGTAAATGTAGATACCACCGATGTATATTTAGGACAGCAAATAATGGTTGATTATAAATTGTTCACGTCTGTTGATGTGGAAAATTATGACATCATAGATGAAACAGAATATCCAGGTTTCTTTGCACATGATGTACGTCGCTTTAATGCAAGTACGCTCCGAGAAGTAGTAGATGGCGTTCAATATGTAACAAAAGTATTAAAGCGAGTGGCTCTTTTTCCACAGCAAACTGGTTTATTAAAAATAGACCCAATGTCTATCCGAATTGGAGTAGTAGTTGGCAAAAGAAAACGGAGTAGTTTCTTTTTCAACAATCAAGTACGACATGTAAACGTGCGAACTAATGAAGTAGCTATTAACGTACGAAATTTACCTACGCCACAGCCTGATAATTTTAGTGGTGCTGTTGGTGATTATTCTATTGCTTTTAATTTAGGCAGAAATAAAATCACTACTGATGATGCCGTTTCTATCAAATTAGCAATTAGAGGCGATGGTGATATTAAGCGACTACAACCCCCTTCCATCATAATACCAGCAGAGTTTGAATTATACGAACCAAAAGTGTTAGAAGAAGAATCTACAGAACGTGGCGGTCTTTTAAGTGGCTATAAGCAGATTGAGTATTTAATGATTCCGAAGAAACCTGGGCGCTATCAGCTGGCTCCTTCTTTTTCTTATTTCAATCCAGATAGTGCGAAGTATATTACCTTGAAACCAAACGTTTTTGATGTTACCGTAAGTCAAGGTTCTGGTGCATCGACTGTTGCCAAAACTACTCCTAAGAATTTAATACCAAAAGATATTCGCTATATTAAAACCGCTACTTCTTTTTCTAAAAAGAGTACGCCGTTTGCGACCTCTAATTTATTTTATGGACTCACTTTATTACCCTTTCTTTTCTTAGCAGGTGCTTTCGTTTTTAAACGCCAACAAGAAAAAAACGGCAATATTGACCTATCTATTTTAAAAAGTAATAAAGCCCAGCAAGTAGCAAAAAAACGGCTTCTAATAGCAGAACAACATCTTACCGCTAATAAAAGCCGCGCTTTTTACGATGAGATATCTAAGTCCCTATTAGGTTATGTAGGGGATAAATTAAACATTCCACTCTCTGAATTAAGTAAGGATAATGTACGAGAAAAACTAGCCTCCCTCAAAGTAACACCTAGCTATATAGAAGATGTTACTGCCATCATTAAAACAACGGAGATGGCTTTGTTTGCAGGTATGGATAATGTTGCTGCTATGCAGGGAGTTTATGATAAATCGGTTGGTGTGTTGAGTAGTATTGAAGAGGAATTGGCTGGGTGATTTAATTCCTGTCTATTTTTAAAGATAAAAATACATCATAATTTAAATGGGATAAATTGCCAAAAATAACGAAAATAGATGTACGTTCTTTTTTCATCGAAAAAAAAGAACCAAAAATTCTAGTCCAAAAAAACTCCCTCCGGTCAAACAGGTTTTGGACTAGCTAACCCGCTTAGACGTTGACCGTAAAATGTTGACACCTGAACTTTCTTACACCTTCTAATGCCCAATAGATTAAAAATAAGATTCCAATATTTCTTAGGTGTGCTATTCACCATCCCTATTGCTCCCCTACTCTATTATCAAGGCAAGCAAATAAGAAAAACGATCCCCGACCTTCCAGAGGCCACAGGTATGCGAGGAAAAGTGATCGTTCCTAATACTAATAATTTCCAATTACTACTACTAGGAGAAAGCACTATGGCAGGTGTCGGTGTAGCAACCAATAAAGAAGGTTTTGCAGGAAGTTTGGCTAAAGCATTAGCCCATCAATATCAGCAAACTGTTAGCTGGACTGTCTATGCAAAAAGCGGCTATAATGCTAAAAGAGTAGAAACAGACTTACTCCCACAGATCCAAGAAACATCCGCTAATCTAATCGTCATTGGATTAGGAGCAAATGATACCTTTGAATTAAATACGCCTTTCACTTGGCGTAAGAATGTTATTTCTCTACTCCAATCCATCCGTTCTCAATTTCCCCATACGCCTATAGCATTTACAAATATGCCGCCTGTAAAGGAATTTACTGCCTTCCCTAAAGCGCTACAATTAACGCTCGGCAATCTTTCTTTACTACTACAAAAAGAATTAACTATATTGGTGAATGAAACGCCGAATGTCTACTTTGACGATAGAAAATTAGCGATCGAAGAATGGATATTAAAGAATGATCCTACGGCTACGCCCGCTGATTTATTTAGCGATGGAGTGCATCCTTCTAAGAGGTCTTATGGGCTGTGGGCTATAGAATTTTCGGGTTTTATTTGTGAGCAAATTAAAGAGCTATAGCAATAAATAATTTAAACAATCATCAAACAAAAAATGGAAAAGACAATACACAAAGCTTGGTTCGTACTTAAAATAATACTAGCGCTCTTTATCACCTATGCAGGGGTACAACACTTTTTGAATCCTGATTTTTTTGTAAAAGTCGTTCCTCCTTTCCTAATGGATTTTGCCCTCCCGATTGTTTATATCTCTGGAGTCATTGAAATAGCAATAGGTCTTTTATTATTTACTAATAAGTACCAGTATCTTGGTGCCTTATCCTTCTTTCTGTTGATGCTTGCTTTTTTACCGCTTCACATTTGGGATGTGTTTGCAGAAAACCCTTTTACGGGTAGTCAAAAAGCAGCTTATATTCGACTAGGTATACAATTTGTTTTGCTCGCTGTACTTTGGAAATTGAAGACGGTATATACTGATGAGGTTGTTTAAAATTAATTGAGTGTAAAATAATTTCAAGCAATTGATCCGATCATTTAAAATGGTCGGATCAAGCTGCACGTTTCATACGACCACTCTGACAGGCTGATCGTTAATAGCCTTTTGGTAGACTTGGCAAGTTTTTAAAACTTACAAAGTCTTGTTTTCAAAAAATAAGGCTCCTCTCCCTCCATCAAATTTTCTATATACATTTAAGTAGGTCGAATCAATTAAACGGGTAATTTATAAACATCTTTTTCCGTCTAAGAAACCGAAAAAATAAGTCCGTAGCCCTGCTATGCACTGATTT
>JALZWC010000663.1 GCA_023300255.1 Saprospiraceae bacterium
AAAAACTAAGCATAGCTGGGCTACGGTTCTTTTTTTAGAGTTTCTTAGAAGGAAAAAGGGCAGCATAAAATGTTTAATTTATTATTTTAAATTGCCTTATATCAATTAAAAAGGTAAATCAGTATCATTAAGGTCTTCAGAATCGATTTTTTGAGTTTTAATAGGATTTATTTTTTTCTTTTTTTTATCCAGTGCCTGAATTTCTGCGGGCACCTCTTTTTTAAATCGTTTTTCATACAATTCTTCAATATAATCTGGTAAGGGGGATTTCCAGAGCTGTTGCTTATGGTTCGCATAACTACCAAATTTCTTTGGATTTAGCCCCAATGCTTTTGCCATATATATTTGCGTATTTGTCAATTTATACTTTTGTTTGGCAATGGCCCAAGGCTCTTTTTTTACAGCTTTGCGTTTCTTCATCGTATTTTAATTACTCACCCTTGCGTTTTTAAATAGGATTAAAAATGGCAGCCCAACTAAAGTCAAGCTACCATTTTTTTATATTAGACTTGTTCGGCGGTAGCTGATGAGGCGAGATGGAGCGAAATTTTGTTTTGGGCAAGGCAAAATTTTTCGGAATAGCCGTAGCTATTGCTAAAAATTTTAACGCAGCACAAAATAAAATTTCGCCCATATCGTCCATCAAGATGCCGCCGAACAAGTCTACTAGGTACTCGTATGGAATTGCAATTATAACCTGCGATTATCCTGCCCTACTTTTCTTAAGTTGACGACATTCGTCTTAAGTCCACCAATTGATAAATAATAAGTTAAAATACATAGTATTCCTTTTGAAAAGATAAATTCTACTTAGTGAAAGAGTCAAAGCAACCTCCTAGTTACCATTTATCATTGGCTAAAGCCAAATAAAAAAATTTGAACCTGCCTTCCAAGGAAGGCAGGTTCAAAGAATTACATTGGCTTTAGCCAGTGATAAATAGTTGTTTTTTTTTGAATAATTCTTTTAAGCCTCGCTACTAGCCATTCTAGCTTTTGCTTTTTTAGCTAAATAATACTCCCGAAACAAACCACGAGAAATAATCAATTTCATAATTTCATTAGTTCCCCCATATATACGGGCTACTCTGGCAGCAGCATAGGCTCTAGCTACTTCATACTCCCATATATACCCATAGCCTCCAAATAATTGCAAGCATTCATCTACCACTTTGCCTTGCATTTCCGAAGCTTTTAATTTTGCAATGGATGCTTGGATCGTGGTCAATTCATGCGCTACTTGCAAAGCAGTACATCGATCAATATAGGTTTGATACACTTGTACCTCTGCGGCACAATCGGC
The DNA here is from genome assembly GCA_023300255.1 of Saprospiraceae bacterium. GTDB lineage: Bacteria > Bacteroidota > Bacteroidia > Chitinophagales > Saprospiraceae > JAFMDF01. The sequence goes on from JALZWC010000663.1 coordinate 1,301, forward strand.
TAATTTAAATTGTGTATTCTGAAAGTCTGCAATGGATTGTTTAAACGCACGACGCTCAGTAACATATTCCAAGGTTTTCTCTAAAACCCCCATAGCAGAACCTAAACTTTCAATGCCAATGGTCAAGCGTTCTCTAGGCAACTCTGACATCATATATTTGAAACCCATTCCTTCTGCTCCTAGTAGTTTTTCTTTGGGAACTTTTACATCTTCAAAAAACAATTCGCAGGTATCTTGACCCTTCGCTCCTATTTTATCAAATGGTTGTCCCGTTGTAAAACCATCCAAGTCTTTATCTATAAAGATTAAGCTAATCCCTTCTTCTGGAGTACCTTTGTTGGTCCGACAAGCACAAAGTACAAAATCACAAACATATCCATTGGTAATAAATGTTTTGGAGCCATTAATTAAATAATGATCTCCCATATCTTTCGCCACCGTTTTTAAGGCTTTTAGATCTGAGCCCGCCGAAGGTTCTGACATCCCAATACTACCAATCAAGTCTCCCGTTGCCATTTTTGGCAAGTAGTGCTTTTTTTGTTTTTCCGTACCGTAGTTCAAAATATAAGGCGCTACAATATCAGAATGTACGGCGATACCAAAGTCTACCCCCATCTTTCTAGTCTCTTCTAATATCAATGCATTAAAAGAAAAATCAAATCCTCCTCCTCCATAGATTTCAGGCATATCCATACAGAGAAAACCTTGCTGTCCCATCTTTTGCCAAAATGACTTTGGCACCATTTTTTGTCCTTCCCATTTTTCATAATTCGGAAGCGCTTCTTTTTTAAGAAATTCTGTCACTGCCTGTTGTACCATCTGATGTTCATCAGACTGATAGATATCTCTTTTAATTGTTATATCTGAAAACATAAGTAATTTGGTTTTTAATTAAACTTTTCTAATACAAAATCAGCTGCGTACAAGAAAAAATGGCTAATACTTTCTTCGTAGCCTTATCTAATACTCTTATCCTCCAAATTTGAGTGGTTCGTCCAATATGTTCTGGCTCACTTTCACATTCTAAGACCCCTTCTTTTAAAGTCCTAAGAAAATTACTCTTTAGCTCAATGGTTGTAAAAGATTTCGCCTTCTCTGGAAGGTTTAGCACAGTGGAATATCCTGCGATAGTATCTGCAAATGTAACAATACTACCTGCGTGTAAGTAGGTATTAGGTGCTAAAAATGCTTGTTGAATGGGCATTTCTGCTTTTAATTTGTTTCCATTGATAGCGGTCACTTTGATGCCAAGTAATTCTGGAAAACAGCCTTTGCTTTTAGTATTGAAATAGTCTACAGTCATGATATTTACAATATGTGAGTGCTAAGTAAAAGAGTCAAAATAACGGGAGCCATTATACTCGTCCTTTTCCTTCTAAAAAATCTTTAAAATCCCTTACGTAGCTAGGTTATGTGCGGTTTTTGAAGCATCCTTACAAGAAAAAATTACTGCCTATTATGGTCTATCTTATTTAATTTCCTTCACTAA
>JALZWC010000664.1 GCA_023300255.1 Saprospiraceae bacterium
CATAAAAAATTTTGTCCATCTTTTAAACCTTCAAGCAAAGCTAACTCTAAAGTAGGGTTCGTGCTACCTGTTAACGCAATTTGAACAAAAGATAGTTCACTTCTAAATACTGTTTTTTGCGTTTTGTTGTATTGCAGACTCCCTTTTAGGTCATGAAAGGTAGCGGTAGCGAGCGCATCAGGGAGTTCATTTTTCGCTTTTTGCCATTCATAACTAAAGATAGCTTCCCATTGTGAGTTGGGCACATAGGTGATTTTAGGAATTAGTTGTTGATATTTAATCGCATAATCCCTGTTAGTAAATAATTCAGAACTTCGGATACGCTTGCCACTAATGGCCCTAAATTCTGTGATCCAAAAAGAATTAAGGGTCCAACGACTCCGAATAAATTGTTCCGCATTTTTGCTACTTTCAAATCCCGTAGTCAATACATTTCTATTTCGATTATCAAAATGTCCTAATTGCATATCATATACAGGGTCTTGTTGATTGAAATATAAAACATTTCGGATATTTGCTGCTATATTCACTAGAGAAGTGTCGGCTATATTTAACTCCAATGGATTCCATACAGACACCTCATTATTGGCGCGCACTTTTCGAATAATTCGTAAAGTAGATACCGTAGAAAATTTAGCCAGTGCTTTCTTCCAATCTGTTTTATTATGCCAAATGGCTCTGGGAGATAAATGCAAACTTTGGTTGAGGAGCACATTATTCGTCCTAATAAAATCATTAGTAAAAGTATTAATCCGAATATAGTTAGCTTGGTCTCTGAAAGGCGAAATGACAAATTCATTTATTTGTGGAATACTGTCTCCATTCAAATCATATTCGGCTGTAGGATTCCAAATAAAACTACCCTCCCCCGTATTGACTCTAATAAACTGAAATTCATTCTTAGCTTCTTGCCCTGCGCCAATTTCATAATTGGTATGCATCCGAAAAGCGCCTTTCCATAATTGCAAATTATAATCTAGTCGACCCAAATAAGTAGTTCTTGCTTCTTGGTCACTCAATGCTTCATCATTAATAGCTAAATTTCTATAAGTAAAATTCCACTTCAATTCGCCTGCTCTTTGGTATTTCCACGACCCTAGCAAATTCACTTCTTCCGCAGTCGTACTCTTTAAAAATGATTTATCTAGTGGCGCATAGTCATAGCGTTTGAGGTATTCTAGTTGCCAGGAAAATTTACCTGTGGAGGGCTTTTTAAGAAACACCTTATATAAGTCCCAATAAAAACTGGTGGCATTCAGCGTATCCCCTACTACATCTAAACGTTCATTTCTCTCTCGTTCTCCATATGCGCCAATAGTCCAATTATTTAATTGCTCAAAAGTTTTAGAAATAGTTAGCTGCGGTCTAAAAAACTGGGTTTGTTCTGTTGCAGTGGTAGTGGTCAATAAACTACCTGTCGCATCTAGCGTATATCCAGCATCTGTATATCTAGTATTAAATTGATGCTTTTTTCCTTCATAATTAGTTCCTTGAAAAAAGCCAGAAAAGGTATAGCCCATATTTAAAATATCTCCATTAGATACCTTAATACTTCCTATCCCCACCTGCTCATTTGTTTGCCCTATAGCATTGGTCAAAGCAAGATTCCAATCCCTATTAAATTCCGTAGCCCGATACGGATTGAGCGCTTGAAAATTTTGTTGAACAAATTCGTATTTCAATAAACTTTCCATTCGCCAATCCTTCTGCCCAATAGGTCGATTAATTTCGTAATTAAGATACAGCGCTGTCCCTTTATTATCAGCTTGATCCTTAGTCGACAAACGATTTAGATCTGTATTACTTAATGCGCCTTCTATTTTAAAATTAGAAAATTGATTAAAATCGTAGGTCGTCCCTAGTGTGTATAGTTGTTGTTTTTCAGGAGCAGTTAATTGCTGTATAGGCTCAAAACTTCCTTGTGGGATACCTGCCTCATTAGGAGCGATCCATTCATACACTCGACCATTTGCACCTGCTGGATTTGTCTGTATATAATTGCCATTACCTAAGCCAACTTCTGTAAAACGTGCTGTAACTAATACTGCTTGGCTACTCGTCGTAAACGCCAATATAGTTGTAGAAATTGGGATTAATTGATTGGCCGTATCTTGAAGCAAATAAAAAGTATCCTTTTGTATATACTGAATACGAGCAGGATTGAAGCCATCCTCAACCGCTTGAATACTAGAGCTAAAAGCATTTTGTAAATCATCCCCTGCTTCTTGCAATTGTACTTGTTGCGCATCACTTAATTCCATATCACCCAAAGCATTTTTGCTATCTTGTTGCGCTATCACATTGAAATAGACTGATGCTTTTTCTGTTTCATATTTTGTATTCCAAGCATATAAAGACCGTTGAAAAGATTGATCTACATATTCTAACTCCACGATAATTCGACGATCTTTAGTAATCAATCGACGGTTCATAAAACTTAGCTCTCCTCTATTATAATCTATCACATAATCTTCTTCAATGCCTCTTATTAAGAGTTGCCCATCTATATATACCTTTTCTGTTCCCGCTAGGACAATGATAAAAAGTTCTCCTTGATTACCGATTAATTTATAAGGCCCTTGATTGCCTTCTTGGGGCTGGATGGTATTACGTGCAAATTTGCCTCGCGAGATAGCTGCACTGGCTTGAGTAGATAATTGCGGCTCTCGTTCTAATGGTTTTAATGCGGATTTTTCTGGAGCTTCTTTGTTTAGTATATTATCCCAACTAAAAGTAAGTCCTTGTAATTTTTTATAATATCTAGAAAAATAACCTTTTGGATTTTGGAGTTCATAATCACCCGCTGTAAAACTAGTATTGGCGCGATTAATCTGAATAAAAATTTTGTCAAACTCATTGAGTTGTTGGGTATTTCCTTCTGCTTGGAGTGGAATATTTTCATCAGTCAATGCCGCTATTATTTCCGTATCATCACCTACTTTTCCTGCTATTTGTAAATTGAAACTAGAATTTAATACCAAATCTTGACTATTCCCAAAGGATACGCCTCTTGCAAAACTCCCTGTATAGGTCAATCCTGTATTACGAGATAGATTAGTGGGTCGATTAGCATTCGTCGTTCCATAATCAAAACCGATATAATCACTCTGCTGTTCTTTGGCAATCAAAGCGGTATCTAACTGTGCGACGGGAC
>JALZWC010000665.1 GCA_023300255.1 Saprospiraceae bacterium
AATTAAGCATAGCTGGGCTACGGTTCTTTTTTTAGGATTTCTTAGAAGTAAAAAGGGCAGTTTAAAATGGCTAATTTATTCTTTCACTTTGCCTAAGTAAGAGACCACAGAGTAGTCAAATTATGTTAGTAATTATCTATATTTCAAGTATTTCGATCGCAGAGCGGTCACACTACCTTAGAGTTTTAATGTAGAACTAGGAGACAGCTCTTTTAGTTCACCAATAATTAAAAGGAGGTAATGGCCATTTGATGTACTAATTTTTAGGAAGGCGAAGTCACTTTCCTAAAAAAAAAGAAAAAAGGTTATTTCTATAGATCGGGAGTGGTCCCTCAAAAAAAAGGAGTGTAATTTTGATCTCTGTATATACATTAAAACAATGATTACACCGATTACACCCATTAAGAATGGGCGTTAATATCTAATAATCAATACCTTGCAAATAATGTACTTGGTTATTTTAAATGATTTTAAAAGAAATGGGATTTTTGATTTCTTCAATAAGAATAGTTTTTTGTCTGAAAATAGCTAGACTTCTTATTTTATTTTTTATTATATGCTGATAATCAATAAGTTAGCTGATAGTAGAAAAAATATTTTTTTTTTTTAAACTTTAAATAAGATTACTATATTCGTTTATACTGAAGTAAGTATATTGTTGTTAAATTTATAAATAATTGATTATCTTTATATTATAAATTATATTAAAAAATATAAATATATTGTAATTTTATTTATTACATCTCACATTAAAGTATACTTATTAGGATAATTCTAAGAGTATTAAGCAAATAGTAATTACTTTTTAACAAAATATAAGTCATAAGATCATGGTTATTGATTTTGAGCACCATAGAAGTATCTTTCTATCATGAATTTCCGTAAATCGTCATAAGTAAAGACTTACTTACAATACAAATTTTTAATAATACTATAACCTACACACTACAAATACATTCTGATATTATTGTACTCAACAATAAACAGCACTAATAATATATAAATGGGAAATGTAATCTGGATAATATACAATTGACATTCTAATTACAGAACTCACTATGGAATAAATCCAATCAATAGGTATCACATATGAAATTTATACTTTTTATATATAAAAGTATAAGGCATAACGAATTAATAAAGTGGACAAATTAAGGCTAGTTATTTTAGTTTGTAAGTAGTCGGACATAAATAAGATAACAATTTAAAGGAGATTATTTTTTTGCTAGTTGTTTTTAAAAAAGTCACACATAGCCTAGCTACGTAAGACCTTTTTTAAAGACAAATAGCGAGAAAAGAAGCCATTTTAATGTTAGGTTATTTTTGGCCGACTACTTAAGTAGCTCGAATCAATTAAACGGGTAATTTATAAACATCTTTTTCCGTCTAAGAAACCGAAAAAATAAGTCCGTAGCCCTGCTATGCACTGATTTTTTTCAATTCCTTAGACGAAAAAATCTAGTTCCTAAATTTACTCGTTTAATTAACACGACCTACTTAAGTATTAAAAATTAAGCATAGCAGGTCTATAGTTCATTTTTTAGTATTCATTAGTAAAGGTGTCAAAATAAAGTAGACCATTATGATTTTTTAAATATTGGTTGTCAACGTCTTACGACTTCATACTTACTACTTTATACTTATTACTTCACTTAGAAGCTAAAAGGATGAGCTTGCATCGCAAGTGAATCTATCTGGTTTTTAGATAGACCGCAAAGCGGATTGGATGCTAAATGTTTAATTTATTATTTTAAGGAAGTAAGAAATTAAACTACCGAAATGAAGTTTTAATTTGTTCTTATTCAAGGCGCAAAAAAGAGAATTATGCCTTAGCATAATGAGTGTTTTTGTAACGCCGAAGAAGTACAAACTAAACCCTCAGAATGGGTAGATTATATTTTTTCTATTTCCTAATATGCCTAAAGCTCTTTGAGGACACTTATTTAGTAACATCTAAATTAAATTTATGAAGCGATTATTTTACCCTCCTCCCATTAGGGAGTTATTTTTAGTATTATCCCTACTACTAGTGGGTAATCAACTCATATTTGCTGAGGGATCGAAAGATTTTTGGGATTCAGAAGGATTCCGTTTATTCTATTTAATTTCACCAGCTGCCAATGGTTCGGTTACGAATGAACAGCAAATGAAAGTATATGGAGCCGCAGGAGAATTTATTAATGTAGGTTCTAGTCATGTTGGTATCCAAGGTGGATTTATCTTAGTATACCGTCCAGATGGAACATTACATTCTACCTTTGATGGTAATGATTTGTCAGCAATTATAAACAACGATATAGAAGAGTTAGCTGGGCCAACGGGAGGAGGTGCTTCCAATGGTGCAGGATATATTCCTGGTATAATACAAGTACAAGCAGGAGAAGAGGGGGTATGGACGGTTGTATTAGATTATCCGCCAGAAAACTACACTTCTGCAAATTTCCAGAATTTGGATAATGGCGAATCGTGGACTAGAGCGGTTAATCAACCAGCAACAGGTCGAGTTGCTTTAGCATGGGATATTACAGTTAGCCAAGGTAGCGCAGGTAATGCGGGAGGTACTTTTGTAGAAGGTAGAGTATATTCAAACGAATATATCTCTATTGTCAGTCAAAATGGAAATGCAACATCTCCTACCTTTTTTGTATTAACAAGATCTGGTTTTCTTTATCAAATTGATTTTGATCAAGCAGATCCTTGGGGCTTTCCATTGTTTTCAAATTCAAGAGGAATTGTTACAGGCGATCAAGTTGCTACTAACCAATCTTTTGATCGAGCAGATTATATCCGATCAGCAGATATAGCAAGCTGGGATCCAGCTTTAAATTATCTATACCATCCTCAAGCGGAGGATTCTGGTTTTTTATCGAATAACAAAATATTCTTTAATACGCCCGATTCTAATATGCCTAATACTGCAACGGTAACGGATATCATTAATGGATTTAATACTCATACTACCTGGTTATTTACAGAAGTAGCCGATGACAATATTGGGGAGAACCCTTTTAATTTTTCAGGTAATGTGCCAGCAGGTGGAACCTGTGAAGCTAATTTAACTATGCAGGAAGGAGAAGGCGGTAATTTTGTATACGCTTCTCAAGTTGCTGGAGTAGGGCAATTAAAATTGGATTTAAATAATAATGGTTCTTTTGATGATCCTATTGATAGAATTATTGAGTCAGAAGCTATCCTTGGACAGGGCAATAGTATTTTTTGGGATGGCTTAGATGGATTAGGAAATGTAATTCCTGCCAATCCAAGTTTCCAATTCAATTATGATTTAGCAGTAAGAGGTGGGGAGGTTCATATCTTAATGGACGATGTAGAGAATAACATTGGTGGTGTAATTTTTACCCGTTTAAATGGTGTAAATAGTCCAAGTAATGCTTATTTCTACGATCACTCTCAAATTGAATTAGCAGAAGTCAGTGGAGGTGGTACAGCTGGTAATGCTTTATCAACTACAGATGTATTTACTTATGGTAATGGATTGGGGAATGATGTATTATTAGACTTTTACACATTTATAGATGCTAGTAATTTCGGTTCAGGAGCAATAGCGATTGCTGTTGAAGCAGATTGTAGTGCTCCAGTTACTCCTACTGCTCCTTTGGCAGATAATGATGGTGACGGAATTGATGATTCTATTGATCTTGATGATGATAATGATGGTATTTCTGATGCAGCTGAATTAGCAGCAGCAAGTAATAACGGAGATACAGATGGAGATGGAGTACCGGATGTATTTGATTTAGATTCAGATAATGATGGAATCTCTGATTTAGTAGAAGCTAGTCATGGACAAGCAGATGCTAATGGCGATGGCGTTATTGATGGAGCTATTGCTGATTTTGGTGCGAATGGCTTATATAATCCATTGGCTAGTTCTCCAGATGATTTAAATGCAGTTATCAATTATGTGCCAGCGGATACGGATAATGATAGTGTTCCAGACCATATTGATTTAGATTCAGATAATGATGGCTTGTTAGATGTTATTGAAGCTGGATATGCTAGTTCTGATGCTAATAATGATGGACGTATTGATGATGCAATGGGCAACCCTTCTGTGGGTGTTTCAGGATTACCGACATTAATTGATCCAGCTGTTACTAATACGGCTATTCCATTATCACCAGATACGGATGGAGATGGTGTCGCGAACTGGCGGGACTTAGATTCAGACAATGACGGTGTTTTTGATACAAAAGAAAATCAAAATCTTGACCAAGATAATAATGGAATTATCGGTACAGGTAATCCAGTTGTAAATGCGAATGGTATTACAACTGCGAGTTCAGATGGTTCTGGTGTAACTATTAATCCAAATGTAGTAAACACTGATGGCACTGGCGCAGCAGATTATTTAGACTTAGATAGTGATGGTGATGGTTTATTAGATGTTGCAGAGGCGGGTCTGATTGATGGTGATAACAACGGTATATTAGGTACTGGCACACCAACTATTAATGTTAGTGGTGTACCTTCTGTTGTAGATGGTAATGGAAATATATTTACCTCAATATCTAATACGCGAGATTCGGATAATGACGGTATACCAGATTTTCAAGATACTCAAGATAATAATCCAGTTGCCCCAGTTGCTCCTTTAGCAGATAATGATGGTGACGGAATCGATGATGCTATTGATCTTGATGATGATAATGATGGTATCTCTGATGCAGCTGAATTAGCAGCAGCAAGTAATAACGGAGATACAGATGGAGATGGAGTACCAGATGTTTTCGATTTAGATTCGGATAATGATGGAATCTTTGATTTAGTAGAAGCTGGTCATGGACAAGCAGATACCAATAGAGATGGCGTTATTGATGGAGCTAACTTTGGTGCGAACGGCTTGTTTAATCCAGTGGCTAGTTCTCCTGATGATTTAAATGCAGTGATCAATTATACTCCAGCGGATACGGACAATGATGGAGTATCAGATTACATTGATTTAGATTCAGATAATGATGGTATTTTTGATGTAAAAGAAAATCAAAATATTGACCAAGATAATAATGGGTTTATTGGTACAGGTATTCCTATTGTCAATGCAAACGGAATTGCAACTGCAAGTTCGGATGGATCTGGTATAACTATTAATCCAAATATAGTAAATACGGATGGCACTGGCGCAGCTGATTATTTAGATTTAGATAGTGATGGTGACGGTTTATTAGATGTTGCAGAGGCTGGCTTGATTGATGGTGATAACAACGGTATATTAGGTACTGGCACACCAACT